>NZ_JAYGGQ010000005.1:0-249558 GCF_034931225.1 Sinomonas terricola | reverse complement strand
GGGGGGGGGGGGGGGGGGGGGCCGGGGGGGGGGGCGCGGGCCCCCCGGGGGGGGGGGGGGGGGGGGGGGGGGGGGCCCGCCCCCCCCCCCCCCCCCCCCCCCCCCCCCCCGCCGTCGGGGACTACTTGGCGCCAGCCGCCTGGAGGGCGGCCTGCATGTCGGTGAGGGCCTGATCCACAGTCTTCTCACCCTTGAGCGCGGCGTACGAGTTGTCCTCGATGGCCTTCGTGACCGCCGGGTAGAACGGCGAAACCGGGCGCGGCACCGCGTTCTGGATCGAGGTCAGAAGCGTCGGCAGGTACGGAAGCTTCGCCGTCAGCGTCGAATCCGTGTAGAGGCTGCCGAGGACCGGGGCGAGGGAGCCCTGGGTCGCGAAGAACTTCTGCTGCTCGGGGTCCGTGAGGAACTTGAGGAAGTCCGTCGCGGTCGCCTTGTTCTTCGAGTACACGCTGATGGCTGCGCTGTGGCCGCCGAGCGACGAGGCGCCGGGGCCGCTCATGCCGGGCAGCGGCGCGATGCCGAAGGTGTCCTTGACCTTGGAATCGCCGTCGGTCTTGGCGAGGTTGTAGACGTACGGCCAGTTGCGGAGGAACAGGAGCTTGCCGGCCTCAAACGCCTGGCGGCCCGGCTCCTCGGTGAAGGTGATGGCCTCGGCCGGGATGTTCCCGTTCTTGAACGCGTCAGCAAGCTTGGAGAGGCCCGTCTTGGACTCCGGCGAGTTCACGACCGCCTTGCCCGAATCGTCCACGACCTTGCCGCCGAAGGTGTTGATCGCCTCGGTGGCGTTGACCGTGAGGCCCTCGTACTTCTGGAACTGGCCCGCGTAGCAGCCGATGTTGTTCTGCTTCGCAACCGAGCAGTCCGCCATCATCTCGTCCCACGTCTTGGGCGGGTTCGGCACGAGGTCCTTGCGGTAGTACAGCAGGCCACCGTCGGACGTGACGGGAGACGCGTAGAGCGTGCCGTTGTACGTCGCGGCCTTGACCGTCGCCGGCAGCATCGCCGAGGTGTCGATGGCGGTCTTGTCCTTGAGCGGCTGGAGCCAGCCCTTCGCCGCGAACTCGGCCGACCACACGACGTCAACGCTTACGACGTCGTAGTTCGAATCCTTGGCCTGGAAGTGCTGCACGAGGTCGTCGTGCTGCTGGTCGGCTTGGTCCGACTGCTCCTTGAGCGTGACCTTCTGGTCCGGGTGAGCGGCGTTCCACTTGTCGATGGTCGGGCGGATGACGTTCGAGTTGTCCTTGCCCTGAACGTAAGTGATCGGGCCGCGGCCATCGAGGTTCGCCGAGGCGTCTCCGCCGCCGCCACCTGTGTTGCCGCCGCCAGTACCGCCACCGCCTCCACAGGCCGAGAGGGCCAGGGCCAGTACGCTCGCCGACGCAACCGGCATAGCGTACTTGGAGAACTTGTTTCTCATGCTCGACTCCCTTGTCTGACGGGGCAGCTCTGTGCCGGCCCCCGGAGTGTGTGACGCATTTCACCCTAGGCTGTGCAACAGCTGTGTGCAAGCGCTTACGCACGACGTTTCCATTCCGTGACCAAAGTCTCTCCTCGGGCCGTGCTGCAACCGGAAATCGAGGAGAGTGGGAGGACGACGGCGACCGCGGCGAAGTGCCGATTGTGACCGGGCGGGCCCCTGCCGACGCGTGGCCAGATCACGCCTGACGCGTGGCCACGTCTCGACAGAGAAGGTGTCGCGGGATCGTCAGCGAACGCGCTCGGCGCGGCTGAAGCGCGCCCGAGTCCCCGACGCGATGTGGAGCAGCACGGGGCACTCGTGGCCCAAGAGCAGGTCCATCCCCGTGACGATGCGCTCGACTTCGCGGGCGATCTCCTGCGGATCAGCGCCCTGACGGGCCACGACGCGAAGCCGCAGCGCGATGCGCCCTTCGAATTCGACAGCCGCGACGGAGGTGCCGAGCAGATCGCGACGGTACGCAAGGGCGTTCCTCAGTGCCTGGTCCACGGTCGAGGCGGCGATGGCCACTCGGCCCGGAGCCTCGCCCGACTCTGCCGATCCATGCTCCGTGCCCGGAGCCGACCACGCGACAAGGTCGCGCCGCCCAGTGCCCTGCTTGGCCATCCACCAGACCATGAGCAGGATGAGGCATGCGAGCAGCGCCATCGCGAGGATCCACAGCCAGCTCACGTGAGTTCCGGGGATCCACGTGCTCGCGAACCCCCGCCCCGCCTCGAGGGAGGCCGACGGCGCCCACGTCGCCCACCACGCACCGACGGCTGGCACTGCAGCGAGCAGCACCATGAACACCCCGGCTGCCGCCACGACGGCTCCGAAAATGAGCACGAGCACGCGATTGAGCACGCGCGGGGTCCCGTTCATGCGCCGATCACCCCGGTCCCGGCAACGCGCACGCGGAGGAGCGGATACGGTTCGGGGCGAAGGCGCTTGAGCTCGTCCTCGACGGCGGCAAGCACATCTTCGGCCCGGACCGGGACGCCCGACGTGGGCCGCACGTTCACGATCGCCTCGGCGTGGGATACGACGACGGTGACCTGCTCGGGCCGCACCGTCGCCGCGGTCCGCGCGCGGCGCGCGAGGGCCGAGGCGAGGACTTCGTCGTCGAGCACGACGGCGATGCGCGTGCTCGGCAGCACGCGTCGCCCCGGGCGTCCGGCAAGGACCGCAAGCAGCACGAAGCCCACCCCCACGACGGCGACGAGGACTCCGAGAAGGCCGAGGATTCCCGCGTTGACGTCGCCCGGCAGCCCCGCGACGAAGCGCGACGCCGTCTCCGGATCGATGATCCATGCCGGCTGGCCGATTGCTTGGAGCGTCGATTCGAGGAGGGCGTAGACGCACAGCAACGTGACGACGAGAGCGACAAGCGCCGCGGCGAAGACACGCCCCGAGCTCATTTCGCGCCGCGTGGCCAAGGCGAGACCGTGATTCGCTGCCGTGCGGAGCTCTCTGCGGTCGGATTCGTTGGGGTGCCCGGGCTCGTCGACGCGTGTCTGGGAGGCATCGCTACTCATTGGACCCGCACCCTACGCTCGGCTGCGGGGCGAACCCCCGCGATGCGGATGTCGACGCGGCTCAAGTGCGTGCCGCTCAAGCCTGCAACGCTGCGGAGAATCGCTCCCTTCGCGGCCGACGCCCGCTCCCACACGGTTCCTCCGGCCGCCGCGACGTCGGCGGCCGAGGCGATCGAGCCAAGGTCGGGCACGGCGATCGGCGAGACGACACTGAGAGCCAACAGGCCGGCGTCGTCCGTCCACGTCGCGCGGACCTCGGAAGGCCGCACGCCGAACTGCGCGGCAGCAGCGGCCTGGGCAAGGCTCGTGAGTGCCTGGGTGCTGACGCGATTATGCCCGGCGAGAGTGCGCGAGCCGGCGGCTTCGCTCACGACGAAGAACGCCTTCCGGTCAGGGCATCCCATACGCGGCGCAGATCAACCTTGCCCTCGACGAGGCGGCCGAGAATGGCCCCGATCGCCATGAAGATGATCGAGCCGATGAAGCCCCCCGGGCCGAACTGGAAGGACATGAAGGCAACGAAGGCACCGATCCCGATGCCGACCACAGTCAGATTCACAGCTCCTCGCTTCCCGACGGAGAAGGCAGCTGCGGGCGTTGGGCCGCCTCAGCCTGCCGAGGCTCGCCCGCTTTGGGCTCGCCGATGTAGACGTCCGCGATCTCGACATTGACTTCGATGACGGCGAGCCCGGTGAATTCTTCGACTGCCTTATACACGGCGGCACGGACGTCGTCGGCCAGTTTCTGGAGCGGGACCCCGTACTTCGCCACGAGCGTCACGTCCACGGCGGCCTGCGTTGCCCCGGCCTCGGCGCGCACTCCGCTTGCATGATCGGCTCCGACCGCATCGCGGATCGCGCCGAGCGCCCTTGAGGGGGCCGTCCCGAGCGAATGCACCCCAGGCACCGCCCGGGCCGCGGCTGCGGCCACCTTGGCGACGGCCTGCTCATGGATGACAGTCCGTCCCGT
Source organism: Sinomonas terricola (assembly GCF_034931225.1). Classification (NCBI taxonomy): domain Bacteria; kingdom Bacillati; phylum Actinomycetota; class Actinomycetes; order Micrococcales; family Micrococcaceae; genus Sinomonas; species Sinomonas terricola. Next base: position 245,592 of record NZ_JAYGGQ010000005.1, on the reverse strand, counting down.
GGCACCCGAAGGCTCTTCGGCGAACATGGGCGCTCCCTCCTGTGCCTCCGGATGCTGCTCCATTCCGCCTCCCCACGCCGTCGCGACTCTGTTCCCACCTTAGTACGCGGCACCGACAGCCACGCTGCGACGCATCACGTCGGCACAAACGGCCGAATGCGCCACGCTCTTAGGTGTGGAAGGTGCGCGCTATCTCCGTCAGCTCCTTGCGGGAAATGGCACCTGTCTTGCGGAGCGCGTTGGAGATGTGGCTCTCCACCGTACGGACGCTCAATTTCAGCTGCGCCGCAATGTCCTGGTTACGAAACCGTTGCGACGAATCCTGCTGGCGCCCCGTAGCCCGAGGCCCACGCCGCCCGCCGCACACCCTCACTGGCGGTCAGCGTGCAGCTCGTGCGAGCACAGTGATCCACCGTTCGGGCGCACCGGGGGCGGTCGAATCGGCGATGCGTAGTGGCGACCAGCCCGAACTGGCCAGCACACGGCGCAGAGCCTCCTCTCGCCAGTAGGTGAAATAGCGTGGGCCCTCCAGTTTCCGGTCAGACCATCCCTCGCCGTCGCCCTTCTTGAAAGTGGCCGCCAAGATGCCGCCCTCGTTCACCGCGTGCGCCGCGACACGGAGAACTCGCTCAAGCCGCCCGCGCTCGACATGGAGCAATACAGCGTTGGCGAACACCGCGTCGTACGGGCCGCCGAAGTCATCGGCAAGGACGTCGAGCACCCGTGCTTGATGTCCTTGGGACCGGAGGAACTCGACGAACGACCGTGCCCGTCTGTACGGTCTACGGTCAAGCCCGCCGCTTCGAGCGCTAGCGCGTCACGGCCGGGGCCGCTGCCCAGTTCAAGAATCGTCGATCCTGGGGCGACGAGACCGATGAGTTCACCTACGATCGCCCCAATTTCTGCGCCTGTCCCCTCGATGTATTTCGCGGCTCCGCGTTCGTAGGCTGCAAGCGTCCCACCGTGGATGTCGTCAACGTCGCCCATGGCTGCCAGTATGGCGACCAGGTGGTCACGCGCTGAAGTCAGCAATGGGGATTGCCGCAATGGCGGGGGCAGGTTCAACTCGACCCCGACGAAGGCAGTCCAGGCCCGAGCCGTGTCAAGATCAGGTATGCCCCAGCGCCTGATGCTGCTCGACGCCCCGTCGCTGTACTTCCGCGCTTTCCACGGCATCCCCGACACGATCCGCCGAGGCGACGGCACCCCAGTGAACGCCGTGCGCGGCCTCCTGGACATGATCGCCCGCCTGACCTCCGACTATCAGGCGACGCATCTCGTGGCCTGCATGGACGACGACTGGCGGCCGAAGTGGCGGGTGGACCTGATCCCCGCGTACAAGTCGCATCGCGTTGCGCAGGCTGTGGCGGACGCCCCCGACGTGGAGATCGTGCCGGAGGGGCTGACGGCGCAGCTGCCGCTGATCCGCCACGTGCTCCGACTCGCCGGCATCGCCGTCGTCGGTGCCCCAGAGCACGAGGCCGACGACGTGGTCGGCACCTACGCCACCCGGGCGGAACTGCCCGTGGACGTGGTCACCGGGGACCGTGACCTGTTCCAGCTGATCGACGACGCCCGCCAGGTGCGCGTGATCTACACGGCGCGGGGCATGAGGAACCTGGAGCTCGTCACGGAGGCGGTGGTCGTGGAGAGGTACCGCGTGCTGCCCGAGCAGTACGCCGACTATGCAGTCCTCCGGGGCGACACCTCGGACGGCCTGCCCGGCGTGGCGGGGATCGGCGAGAAGGGCGCGGCGTCGCTGCTCCTCCAGTACGGAACGCTGGATGGGCTGCTCGCCGCAGCCGCGGACGCCGCCAGCGGCATCTCCGCCCCCATCCGGGCGAAGCTGACCGCGGCTGCAGGCTATCTCGCGGTCGCCCCCGATGTCGTCAAGGTGGTCCGCGACCTCGACCTGCCGACCCTCGAGGAGGCAGGAGCGCAGCTGCGCCCCGTCGTCGGCGATGCGCGCGCCGCGCTTGAGGGCCTCGCCACGGAGTGGAACCTCGGTGGCTCGGTCACGCGGCTCCTCCAGGCGCTCGACCAGCACCTCTGAAGGGAAGGTGGGCGGGGTTCCGAGCCTGCTGGCCCAAGGTGTACCCGGTGAGGGCCGTGTCGAGGATCGCGTCGGCCCCGGACGTTCCTGACCCTAGAGCAGGGTCATCGGATCCACCGGCGAGCCGTTGAGCCACGTCTCGAAGTGCGCATGGCACCCCGTGGAGTTGCCCGTGCTGCCCGAGTAGGCGATGAGCTGTCCCTGGGCCACGCTCTGCCCCGGCGACACGACGACGCTTGAGTTGTGGTAGTAAACGGTGGTCATCGCATTCCCCTGGATGACTCCATGGGAGATCATGACCGTCCAGCCGCCACCACCCGTGGTCCAGCCGCCGACCGTGACGGTCCCGGCCGCCGCCGCGTACACGGGCGTCCCGCACGGGGCCCCGAAGTCGATACCTGTGTGCATATAGCCGCCGGTGCCGAAAAAGTCGATGGTTCCGGGCGGCGTCGGCCGCCAGCCGAAGCCCGAGGTGATCGGAATGTCGTACGCGAACGGGTGGCGGAGGCCGAACGCGGACGGCGAGCCGATCTGCGTCGACTGATTGCGGGCCGCCTGCTCAGCGAGCCACTGCTCGCGGAGACGACGATCACGATCCCCGATCTGCACGGCCACGGTGTCCTGCTGCGCCCTGACGTCCGCGATCTGCTTCTGGATCGTGGGGCGCTGAGCCTCGAGTTCCTGGTTGAGACGCTCTGTGTCCGCGACAAGATTGTCGATGGCGGCCTTCTTGGCCGCGGCATCGTCGCGAGCTGCCTGTTCACGGGCAAGAGCTGCATCCGCCTCGGCTTTGAGATCGCGGATCTGCTCCTCGACGGCCTCGAGTCTGGCCTCCAGATTGACGTTGGCCGCGGTCTGCTGGTTGAGTCTCTCGAGCTCCGCGTTCTGCGTTCGGATCGCCTGATTGGTGAGGTCGATGCTGCCCGGGAGGCTTCCGCTGCCCGAGTTGCCGAAGAGGAGGCTCAGATCCGGCGGCACCCCACCCGACTCATAGGCCTGGCTCGCGATCTGGCCGATGAGCTTCTTGGTCTCCTGGGCCTTTCCACGGTCTTCATTGAGCTGCTCGGTGATCTCTGCCTTGTCCTGCTGGGCCGCGTCAACGCGGACGGCGAGGGCTTCCGCCTCTTTGGTCGCGGCGGCCACACGGCCTTGAGCCTCGAGCAGGGCCTGTTGCGCCCCGGGCAGCTGCGCACGGTAGTTGGCGAGGTCCGACGCTGTCTGCGCGATGCGCCCCTCAAGAAACTCCAGCGAGGACCGGACCTGCTGGGCCTGCTGATCCAAGTTCGCCTTCTGGTTGTCGAGGTCATCCGCGCGGGCCGGTCCGGTCGCAGCAACACTCACCGTCAACGCGATGGCCGCAGCCGCCGCTGCGGCCCGCAGCGTGGCCGCGGCCGCTCGGCGGCCGACCGTCGGTGTGTGAATCACGGATGCCATATCAGACCTTCAGGTGGCGGCGGTGGGTCAGTATGGACGAGATCCCTCGCGAGGACGACGCACGACCGATGAGAAGCATGGACAACATGAGCGCCTGAGCAGGCGAGATGAACGCCATATCCGGGTGCTGCTTCGCAAGGACGGCGGCGAGGAAGGACTTGGCGAGGGTCCCGCCCATGTTCTTCCCTGAAGTCGCGCGGTTCCGTTCCATGTATTCACTCTCAGAGACCGCCGTACTCGTTTACCACACTTGCATGTACTCGATTCTGTGGGCCCCAGCCTCCGCCACCGTTGGGGAGGCGCCGCCGTTGGTGCTCGAACAAATGTCGGGCGGCCTCCCGCCCTGCCGCCGCTGCATCCTCTTCTCGGGCGACCATCCTCTTCGACGCCGGGGCCTCAGCGCCCGATGTCCAGGCCGTGCTCGGGCACTCCAGCCTGCAGGTCACCGAGCGCTACTCGCGGGCCCTCGAGGGTGTCCTTCGCGCCGGGAGCCTGCTAGACGCGCCCCTAGAGCCCCTAATGGCACAGATGCCCCTAGAGAAACTGGCATCCGATCTGGGAAAACAAGAAATCCCGCACCTCGTGGTGCGGGATTTCCGTGGTGGCTCCGACCGGCGTCGATCCGGTGACCTTTCGATTTTCAGTCGAACGCTCTACCAACTGAGCTACAGAGCCCCGGTGACTCGTCACCGATGGCAACTTGACCTGGGTCAAGTCGCCGAAGCGACCCTGACGGGACTTGAACCCGCGACCTCCGCCGTGACAGGGCGGCGCGCTAACCAACTGCGCTACAGGGCCTTGGTGTGTCCGGGGTTTGCCCCCGCTCACAAGATCTAAATCCTAGCAGACTCGCCTGGCTGCTCAAAACCAGATCCTGTGTACCCCCAACGGGATTCGAACCCGTGCCGCCGCCGTGAAAGGGCGGTGTCCTAGGCCGCTAGACGATGGGGGCCTGAGAACCTCACGGGACTCCCCTTGCGGGGCTTCCCAGTCGAAGTGGACTTGAAAAACTATACGGTGCGCCTGCCGCAGCCCACAAATCGCGAGCGCGGCCCCGCCGTCGTCCTGCCCGGTTCGCACGACGGCGGGAGCGCCCTAGAGTGAGGGTCATGGGCGAGGCGTGGATGGACGAAGACGAGTTCGAAGAGGCCGTCGACGCCGCCCTCGACCAAATCCCGCGGCGTCTCTCGAAGCATATGGACAACGTGGCTGTCTTCATCGAAGACCGCTACGCGCCCGGGCCACACGACGACCCGGACACCGTGCTCCTCGGCCTCTACGAAGGTACTCCACTCACAGAACGCGACCAGTGGTACGCGGCGGGCTCGCTCCCCGACCGCATCACGATCTTCCGCGAGCCGATCCTTGAGATGTGTTCGAGCCGCGATGAAGTCGTGCACGAGATTCTTGTCACCGTGGTCCACGAGATCGCCCATCATTTTGGCATCGACGACGCGCGGCTCCATGAGCTCGGGTGGGGATGACCGCATTGGCCACGCGTCCGGCGAGATCTGGCCAGGCGTCGGGCGAGATCTGGCCACGGATTGGGCGTGACGTGGCCACGGGTCGGAGGCGGGGCAGAACGGGCGACACGCCGCGCCCATGTCCCGCGAAATGACACTGCTGTTGTTTATGCTACGTCTGTGACTAGTGTTGCAATTGTGACACTAGGGCCGTAGCCTCGGCGGGGAAACTGCAGAGGCTACGAGGTGTGCGCATGGAGAGAAAACTGACGTCGGCCGCGAGAACAGTCGGCGCAATCTGCGCGGCTGCCGGACTCGCGCTGACGTTGGCTGCCGCACCCGCGACCGCCGACACACCGACGATCCCGACACCCGAAGAGATCAACGCCGCCAAGGCGAACGCGGACGCGACCGCCACCGAAGTGACCCATGTGGAGAGCCTCATCGCGACCGCCCAGGACGCGCTCGGCCGGAGCACGGTCGAGGCGATGCGCGCGAACGACGCCTACAGCATGGCCCTCGTCACGCTCGACGGGCGCCGCACCGACGCCGCGGCTGCCCGATCGCGAGCGGACGCCGCGGCAACGGCGGACGCCGCCGCGCGCAAGCAGATCGGGTCTCTGGCCGCCGAGCTCTACCGCAGCGGCGGCCTCAATCCGAGCGTCCAGGCGTTCGTCGCGGATGACGCAGGCGCCGTGATCGATCGCGCCTCGGCACTCGAATCGATCAACGCGCGGCGGGCCGCGGCGTTCAGCTCCGCCCAGCGGGCCGCCGAGGCGTCGATGCAGCTCCGCGAGCAGGCTGACCAAGCGGCGCAAGCGGCGGACGACGCCGCACAGGCCGCCGAGCGCGCGAAGGCGGCCGCGGACTCCGCGAATGCCTCCTATCAGCAGACAGTCACACAGGCCGCAGCGCAGCGCTCAACGCTCGTGAGCCAGCTCGCGACGCTGAGGAACACGAGCGTCGAACTCGAGCAGCAACGCGTCGCAGGCCTCGAGCAGCAGCGGCAGCAACAGCAATACGCGGCGATCCTCGCCGCGGCGTCGAACCCGGCGCCTGCACAGGCTGCGGCGAGCGGCCTCCTGCCCGGCACCAGTTCGGGAGCTCTAAGCTCGGGCCTTCCGGCGTCGTCCGGGGGGACCACGCCGTCGTCCGTTCTGCCGGCCTCCAACGGGAACCCGACACCGATCACCTCTCCCCCACCGGCGCCGGCGCCGGCCCCGCCGCCCGCCCCGGCCCCCGCGCCTCCGCCGCCGCCGGCACCCGCACCCGCACCCGCACCGCCGGCTCCGGCACCGCCCGCGCCGTCGGGCTCGGGCATCCAGGCAGCGATCAATACCGCGATGTCGAAAGTCGGCCCGCCCAACTACTACCAGTGGGGCGGCACGGGCCCCACGGGCTTCGACTGCTCGGGACTCGTCTGGTACTCGTTCAGCGCGGCAGGAATCTGGGTGCCCCGCACGGCGACGGACCAGTACAACCAAGCCCCGGTCCATGTCCCGCTCAGCCAGGCGCAGCCGGGAGACCTCGTCGTCTCCGGCACCGCGGGCTACTTCTATCACGTGGGGATCTACATCGGCGGCGGGAAGATCGTGAACGCGCTCAACCCGACGGACGGCATCACAGTCACGCCTATCGCGTGGATGTCCGACGTGTGGCCGACTGTGGCGCGCTACTAGCAGCCTCCCGTTCAGGGGGAAACCGGGGCCACCCGCGGGAGGTGACCCCCAAACGGTGGGACCGGAGCCGCTAAGGCGCGAGCATCGGCCCGAACTTCGGGCGGTCGGCGAGCCGCTCGTCCTCGTGGTCGGGGACGACCATCACCGGGCCCTTCGCGTGGTGCAGCACCCCGTCGGTCGTCGAGCCGAGGAGCATGCCCGCAAAGCCGCCGTGGCCGCGTGTGCCGAGGACGAGGAGGTCGACGGCGCGGCTCGCGTCCACGAGCACGTCCACGGGTGCGCCGTCGACGAGGCTCGTCTGCACCTCGAGGTCCGGGAAATGGCTCTGGAGCCACGCGGTGCCGGCCTTGAGCTGGGCCTGGATGTCCCTGAAGAGCTGATCGCGGTCCACGGGCGCGGGCGCCCACGCGAGACTCCCGCTGAACTGTGGAACGGCGCAGATGACCCGCAGCGGAACCCCAAGCAGCATGGCCTCCTCAGCCGCCACGAGGACCGCGACGCGGGCCTGCTCCGAGCCGTCGACCCCGACGGCCACGATGTGCTCGGGCTCCCGGGGCGGCTCTTGGGCGCGCTCGTCGCGGAGCCGCCGGTCCTCGACCTTCTCGCCGAGCCGCTCGGCGAAACGCAGGGGCACCGTGACGGTTGTGCACTTCGCGTGCGCGGGCAGTGCGCTGCTCACGGAGCCGAGAAGCCGGCCGACGAAGCCGCCGCGGCCGCGCGTTCCGAAGACCAGCAGTTCGGCGGCCTCGGAGAACTGCAGCAGGACGCCCGCGGCGTCGCCGCTCTCGACCGAGGACGTGATCTCGACGTCGTCGAAGCCCTCGACCGAGTCGAGCGCCTCCTTGAGGACGGCCCGCGCGCCGTCCTGGATGACGGCGTCGTCGATCGTCGAATAGCCGCCGTCGAGCCCTGACGCCGCGAAGATCGGCACGCTGTACGCCGTCACGACATGAAGCGGGCGGTGACGCCGCTGCGCTTCCCTCGCCGCCCAGATGAGGGCGCAGCGGCCATGCTCCGAACCGTCGACGCCGACCACGATTCCGGTGGGCAGCTCCGCATCATCGCCCAGCCCGTGGCCGTTCCCGCGAACGGTCTCGCCTGCCATGGCATCCTCCTCGACTCCGGTGCGAGCCTCAACGGGCCCCTCACTGACAATGGTGGTCCGTTTGCAAGGCGGGTCAAGCTTCGACGACGGCGGGCCGCGCAACGCCGCACGGGAGCGGCGGAGGCCCCGGCCGGGGCCATGAAGGCGGGCATCATACCCCGCGGGAGGGGGCCTACCGGTGCGCCGAGAATGCGGGTAGTCTTCCGAAAGTGCCTGTCGGGGGGCTGGTGCACAGCACGAACAATCCACCCGAAGGAGCAGGGCCTTGTCCACGCCGCCGCCCCCGAGCATCTCGGAGTCTACGAGCGCGGTCGTGATCGGGACGGGGCTCTCGGGACTGGCCGTCGCCGTCGAGCTGGGCCGCCGAGGAGTCGCGGCCGTCACGGTGGATGGCCTCGAGTCGGGGTCCCCGAGCACCGCGACGACCGCACTGCGCGTGGCCGACCTCGCTTCCGCGGAGTCGGCCGAATACCTCCAGGTCATGCGGCATCTGCGCAAGCACGCGGCAAGCCAGGGCCTCGACGTGCGCGGGACGGTGCGCGCGCAGCACCTCGCCCTCGTCGAGCAGCCCGGATCAGGCGGTCCGCTGCGCTGGGCCGTGCGGACCGAACTCGGCGTGATCTTCGCGGACGCCGTGATCCTCACGCGCTGCGCGCACAACCAGCTCCGGCGATTCCTCGCGGACCTCGGATTCTCCCTCGGCGAGAAGCTCATGGAGGAGCTCGCCCGGATCGGGCTCTACCTCATTGGCGTCACCGAGCTCTCGTCGCCGTCCGCGCGCGAGCTGCTCCGTCAGGCCAAGTCCGTGGGCAAGGCCGTCGCGAGCGCCACGAGGCCCGAGGGGTCCGGACCGCGCACCGGCCCGTTCACGGCCCCGCTCCAGCTGGCCTGAGCTCTCGGCCAGCTGGCCCGCTCAGGCGAGGTCGCCGTCGTCGTCGTCGTCCGCACTGTCCCTGCCGGGCTCACCCTCGTCGCGGCGCGTGAGCACGGCCCACGCGATGAGCAGCGCGACGCCCAGCACTCCGAAGACCACGAACGCCCACGGGAACGGCTCGCCCGGCGCCTGCGGGGCGGGCGGCGCCGTCTCGACGGTACCCGGGGATGCGCTCCCGATCACGGGGGCGGGCGGGGCCGCCGGGGTGCTCGGCGCCCGTGGGCCTGCTGACGCGGACGACGACGGCGACGCCCCCGGAGACGCAAGCGCGCCGCCCGTGGGGGCCAGGAAGGCGAGGGCTGCGGCGAGGAAGGAGACGGCGAGCGCGGCGGCGAGGGTTGGCCGAACGCGGGGCACGGACCGGGCGATACGGCTCCGGGCTGGTGGCACGGGCATCCTTCCGTGGCGGTGTGTCGCAGAGTCTTGGATCACATTAACGGAGGTGCGCGGCCGGCCGAGACAAATGCACTACTAGCATGGGCACGAAAATCCCATTCGAGCCCAAGGGGACCCCATGGCGAGCACCACGGTGTCGACGACCGCCGTCGACCGCTATTTCAAGATCTCCGAGCGGGGGTCGAGCATCGCGCGCGAAATCCGCGGCGGGCTCGCGACCTTCTTCGCCATGAGCTACATCGTGGTGCTCAACCCGCTCATCCTCTCGGGCGCGGACTCCGCGGGGAACACCCTCGGCATCCCGCGCGTCGCGGCGGCGACGGCCCTCGTCGGGGGCGTCCTCACGATCATCATGGGCGTGTGGGCCAAGCACCCGTTCGCGCTCGCGACCGGGCTCGGCGTCAACGCGTTCGTCGCCGTGACCATCGCGACCCATCCGGGCGTGACGTGGCCGGACATGATGGGCCTCGTGCTCGTCGCGGGCATCGTCATGTTCCTCCTCGTCCTCACGGGCTTCCGAACGGCCGTGTTCAAGGCCGTGCCGGAGGGGCTCAAGACGGCGATCGTCGTGGGGATCGGCCTCTTCATCGCACTCATCGGGCTCGTCGAGGCGGGCTTTGTGCGCCGCATCCCCGACGCGGCGGGAACCACCGTCCCGCTCGGCCTGGGCCTCGATGGGCGGCTCATCGGCTGGCCGACGCTCGTGTTCGTCGTCGGGCTCGTCCTTACGATCGCGCTCATGGTCCGCCGCGTGCGCGGCGCGATCCTCATCGGGATCGTTGGCGCGACGGTGCTCGCGAACGTGCTCGAGCTCGTGTTCCACATCGGCCCCAGCGTGGCTCCGGGGCAGAAGCCGAACCCCGCAGGCTGGTCCCTCGTGGTGCCGGGGCTCGGCAACGTGCGGCCCGTCGACCTGAGCCTCATCGGGCAGGCCAACCCCGTCGGGGCGTTCGCGCATCTCGGCTGGCTCGCCGCCATCCTCATGGCGTTCGTGATCCTCCTGAGCATCTTCTTCGACGCGATGGGCACCATGGTCGGGCTCGCGCGCGAGGCCGGGAACATCGACCGCGAGGGGAACATCCCGAACGTGGACCGCGTGCTGCTCGTGGACGCGTTCGGCGCGATCGCGGGCGGCGGCTCGTCGATCTCATCGAACCAGATCTTCGTCGAATCCGGCGCGGGCATCGGCGAGGGCGCCCGCACGGGCCTCGCGTCCATCGTCACGGGCGTCATGCTCCTGCTCGCGATGTTCCTCACGCCGCTCATCAACCTCGTACCGTTCGAGGCGGTCGCGCCCGCGCTCGTCGTGGTCGGGTTCCTCATGTTCCAGCAGGTCGCGAAGATCGACTGGAAGGACGTGGGCATCGCGATCCCGGCGTTCCTCACGATCGGGCTCATGCCGTTCACGTACTCGATCGCGAACGGGCTTGGCGCGGGCTTCGTGAGCTACGTGATCGTGCGGGCGTTCCAGGGGCGGGCCAAGGAGATCCACCCGCTCATGTGGGCGGTCGCGGCTGCGTTCCTTCTGTTCTTCGCGCTCGGACCTGTTGAGCAGGCGCTCGGCCTCTAGTCGGGGTTCGTTACGCCACAATTCAGCGCCCCGTGGCGCCGAAAACGTTGGTTTCCGGCGTGAATTGTGGCGTTAGGAACCCGAAGGGGTGTGAACCTTCACCCAACCCGCCGTGCAGTCCCGGTGTCAGTGGGAGAAGTCTGCTGAGATCTCGGCGAGGGTGCGCCCCTTCGTCTCAGGCGCGAGCCACTGCGAGAGGGCTGCGCCGAGGAATGCGACGGCGGCGGCGACGACCATGCTTGGGCCCATGCCGATGTTGCTGATCGCCCATGGCAGGGCGAAGGTGCCGAGTGCGGCTCCGATGCGGCTGAAGGCCGCGGCGAAGCCCATGCCGATGCCGCGCAGATGGCCGGGGAATACCTCGGCCGGATAGACCTGGGTCATCGTGGTGTAGCCGGCATTGAAGTAGGAGAAGGCGAGAAACAGGACGAGCACGAGGATCGCTGGTGCGTCCGCCCAGACTCCGATGATCAGCAGGATGCCTGCGCAGAGCCACTGCCCGGGCACGGTGAGGATTCGGCGGCCGAGCTTGTCAATCAGAAGCACGGTGGTGACAACGCCCGCCGCCGCGAGTGCGGACAGGCCGACTCCACCGGCCCAGCCGCCGCCGAAGCCGAAATTGTTGAGCACGTCGTCGGCGAAGGTCGCGATCGCGAAGTACGGAGTGACCGCGCAGAACCAAAAACCTGAGGTGAAGAGGGTGGTGCGCCAGTACTGCCTCGAGGACAGCATTCCGAAGGAGGCGCCCTTGATTTCGGTCCTACTCTGCGCGGCTTGGGCCTCCTGGATCATCCTCAGATCGATCTCTTCGGTGATGCTGTTGTGCATCTGGGGCGATTCGACGTATCTGCGTGCGATCGCTAGTGCTTCCTCACGCCGTCCCTTCGTAATGAGCCAACTCGGCGATTCGGGGAGGCCCAAGCGGGCAAGGAACAGGACGAATGCGAGTATCGTGCTCGTGCCGATCACGAGGCGCCATGGGGTGCCGGCGTCGTGCAGGAGCGTGCCGATGATGAATGCCATCATGAAACCGACGTACCAGGCGATCAGAGTCAGCCCGAGCAATCGCCCGCGGAGCTTTGGAGGGGAGAACTCTGATAGCAGTGGCCCGCCGATTGAGTACTCGCCGCCGATCGCGACGCCCATGAAGAACCGGATGGTGGCCAGCTGGATCACGGCCCCGTCTCCGGAGGTTACGAAGAACTGGGCCGCTGAGGCGACCAGGAACAGGCCCATGTCCACGAGGAACATGGGCTTGCGTCCGAACTTGTCAGTAGCCCAGCCGGCCAGCGGGGAGCCGACGAAGATGCCAACCAGTGGACCTGCAGCGATCATGCCCAGAGATAGTGCGTCGAGCTTGAGATCTGACCGCATGAGTCCGGTGACGGGGCCGATGATTCCGAGGATGTAACCGTCGAGGAACATCCCGCCGATGAAGACAGCGACAAGCCGCACCATGAAGCGGCGTTTGAACTTGGAGCTGGTCTCTCTTGAGGTGGAGGTGTCGACGGAGGCCGTCGTACTGGTCGGATGGGTCATTCAGGTTTGTTCCCTTCTGGCTTCAGCGCAAACCGCTGACGGCATCAGAGCGCCGTTTCCTAGACGCATGGACAGCCGCAGCCTTTAGCGAGCGGTGGACGAGGCCGGCTGGTCCGACCCATCGAGATCAAAACCTCGAGTCGGGGTCGGCACATTTGACATATGACTCATATATCAGAACTCTAAGCGTGCGATTCGCCCTGGTCAAGACTTGACACGTCGGCGAGGGCCCTCGGCGCGGAAGAGTCACGAACTAAGTCATGACATTTAAGGCTGCGGAATCTACGACACTAACCGTCGCGATTCACGCCGCGGGAGCGAACCGAAGTTCCCGCAGCGCCGCGACGCCGAAGACGACCGCGAGCGGCAGGGCGACGACGACGGCGCTCAGCCACGCGCCCGTGCCCTGCCAGCCCTGAACGGCGGCGTTGAGGGCTTGGAAACCCGCCGCCGCGGCGCCGAGCAGGAAGGCCGCGGCGGCGAGCGCCGGGACGAAGCCGCCCGGGAGCGGGACCTCCCGGGGCAGAAGGCGCCACACGAGCAGCAGCACAAGGCCGAGCGCTCCGAGGGCCACGCGGTACTCGACGACCTCGCCCCAGTGATGCTCGGCTGCCGCCTGCGCGCAGTCGAGGCCCGGATATGGTGCCTGCAGGACGGCGCAGCGCGCAGCCGTGTAGGCGACCCCGGGAAGATCCCCGGACACGAAGCCCGCACCCCACAGCCGGCCGAAGAGCTCCGAGATCGCGCCACTCAGGCCGACGGCGATCGCCCCGACCGCGGCGAGCCCGACGGCTGGGCGCAGGAAGGCGCGCAGCGGGAGTCGCCCGAGGGCAGAGAGCGGGGGCCTCAGGGCCCGGGCCACCGTCGGCACGGGGCCGAAGCGGCGGACGGCCTCGAGCTCGGCATCCTCGGGGCTGAGCCCCTGCGCCCGGAGGCGTGCCGCGCACTCGCGCAGATGGGACTCGGTCTCGGCGAGCAGCCGGCGCGCGGCCGAGGGCTCGGCATCGCGCGCCGTCGCGAGCAGCTCGTCGAGATACGCGTCGATGGCCCCTTCCGGCTCGCGGGGATCCGGCGCGCCGCTCACGACGCCGCTCCGAGGACGCCGCGGACCGCCGCCGCGAAGCCGTTCCATTCGTCCGCGCGCCGCGCGAGCTCGGTCTCCCCCGCACGGGTGAGGGTGTAGACGCGGCGCCGGCCGGCGTCGTCGTCCGCCCACCTGCTCGCGACGCATCCGGAGGCCTCGAGCTTGTGCAGCGCGGGGTAGACCGAGCCCTCCTGAAGCTCGAGCCGAGCGCCGCTGCGTTCGTGGATGCGCGCGATGAGCGCGTAGCCGTGTGCCTCGCCCGCACCGAGCGACGCGAGGAGCAGGAGATCGAGCTGTCCATTCACCGCACTTCGTCCCATACCTAGACAATCTAGGTACTGATAGCGCTTTCTGGCAAGGGCCTGAGGCGAGAGGTGGCCGCGCGTGCGGCGAGAGGTGGCCAGCGCGAGTCTTGAACAGAACTTGAGGTTTTCTTGTCGGTTGGGGGGCGGCGGCCTTGAAGCCCGGGGCAGAAAGTTGTTGTTGTCAGCCGCTGGGGCTGACACCAACGACTCAGTCCGGGCGGGGCCCGGCTCGAACAGAGGATACGAAAATGGGTCTCAGCCTCAACTCCACCTCCGGGAAGCTCCTGGCCTCGGCCGCCCTCGTCGGGGCCGCCGCCAGCGTCGCCGGCCTGGGAACCTACGGTGCCTTCACCTCTACCACAAGCGCCGCGGCCACTGTCTCCTCCGGCACCGTCGTCATCGGCCTCGGCACCACCGGCACGGCCAACAACCGCCTCACGGTCGCTGCCTCCGGCATCGTCCCCGGCGACACCATCCAGCGCGCCGTGACCCTCTCCAACACCGGCAGCCAGAACCTCGCCGGCGCCACCCTCACGACGACGGCCACCACCTCCTCCAAGCTCGACACCGACGCCACGAACGGCCTGCAGATGGTCGTGGACTCGTGCTCGGTGCCCTGGACCGAGGCTGGGACGGCACCCGCCTACACCTACACCTGCTCCGGAACCACTGCCTCCGTGCTGGCCACCCACGCGGTCATCGGCTCCAACCTGAACCTCTCCAACCTCGCCTCGGCCACGGCCGGCCACGCGGACAACCTCCGTGTCACGCTGACTCTCCCGTCCACCGCCGACAACACCTTCCAGGGCATCAGCAGCACCGTGAACTTCTCCTTCACCGGCACCCAGCGCAGCGGTACCAACCAGTAGGCGCAGCCAGGCCGGACCAGCAACCGCGTCCCCTCCATCAGGAAGGCCCGACATGAGCATCACCGTCGACGCCGCGACCCCTCTCGCCGCCCCCGCCGCCTCCGGGCGCGGGGCGCGGGCGGGCCTCAAGCGGGCCGCCCGGTTCTTGGTCCGAACGCTCATGGGACTTGTCCTAGCCGTGGCGGCCGCGGCGTTCCTGTTCCTCGCCGTCGGCCCCCGCTTCCTGGACTACCAGACGTCGACGATGCTCACGGGATCGATGGCGCCCCTCATCAACCCGGGCGATGTGGTGGTCGGCGTCAAGACCCCGACGTCGGACCTCAAAGTCGGAGACGTCATCACCTACCAGATCCCCGTCCAGGACCAGCGCGTCGAGACCCACCGCATCGCGACGATCACCCGCAATGCGGCCGGGGCCGCGATCATCACAACCAAGGGAGACGCGAACAACGGGCCGGACCCGTGGACGGCCGTCATCACGGACACCAGTGTCTACACGACCGCCGCCGTGGTCCCCCATCTGGGCGATGCCATCCGGGCTGTCCGCTCCCCCGCCGTCCGCTCGGTCCTGACCTTCGGGGCGCCCGCACTCCTCGTCGCTATGCTGCTGGTGTCCATCTGGCGCCGCCCGGCCGCCGGGCCGGCCCGCAAGGACCGGCACGCCGCAGCCCACACCGGGCCCGAAGGGGAGGGGAAGTGACGGTGACCGCTGACGCGCTGCCCATCCTCGAACAGGCACGGCTCGACGCACTCGCCGCGGAACTCGATTCCCGGACCGACGCCCTCGACTTCGCAGCCACGTTCCTCCACCTGCTCCCGCGCCGGATCGGAGCCATCGCCAAGACCGTCGCGGCGGGGCACGCGGAAGCCGCACACGTTGCGCTCGTCAGCCTCGCCTCGTCGGCCGGCACGGTCGGTGCCCTGCAGCTCGAGCACGACGCCCGCCACGCCGATCAGGAGATCCGCGCAGGCCACTTCTCCGACGCACGCGCGGCGATCCCTCTCCTCGACCGTGACGCCGAGGCCGTTGCCCACGCCCTTCAGGAGCTTCTGGGCCACGCCTGAGTAGAAAGGGTGCACTGCTCAGGCGGTGACCATACCGTAGCCGACGCCCCGCACTGTGCGGATGAACCGCGGATTCCTGCCACGGTCCCCGAGTTTGCGGCGCAGATTGCCCACGTGGACCTCAACCAGATGCTCGTCCGAGGCCCATTCGTCGCCCCACACAGAGCGGAGCAGCATCTCGCGGGTCCACACACGCCGCGGGGAGCCCACCAAGAGGGCCAGAAGGTCGAACTCGGTCCGGGTCAGCGTGAGTTCCTGCCCGTCGAGAGTCACGAGACGGGCGTCGACGTCGACGACGAGCGATCCGTGGATCATCCGGCGGCCGTCCTGCGGGGCCGCGAGGCCAGCGGGGGTGACCGAGTGCACGACGGCGGCTTCCGCGGGGACGACGGCGGGAGCGCCTGCCGGAGCGGGCTGGGCTTGCGGGATTCCGGGGCGAGGGCGGCGGAACATCGCCTCAATCCGGGCCTGGACGGTCCGGGGGCTGAACGGCTTGCTGATGTAGTCGTCGGCGCCAATCTGGAGGCCGGTCAGCTCGTCGATCTCATCCGCGCGCCCGGTGATCATGACAACGTAGGCATTCGAGAACTCCCTGAGGCGACGGCACACTTCGGTTCCATCGAGATCGGGGAGGTTCAGATCGAGGGTCACGAGGTCCGGAACGTGCTCGCGGGCAAGGCGCAAACCGTCGGCGCCGGTGCCGGCCTCGGCCACATCGAAGCCGTGCCGCTGCAGGGTCCGGACGAGCAGCATGCGCATGTCGGCGTCGTCTTCGACGACGACGGCCCGGCGATCTGGGGAGCTCTCCTCCATGGTCGGCAAGTCTTTCAGACGGCACTGCGTTTTTCATGTCAATCCCGCTCTGAGTCCTCCGGCGCCGCCCGCGCGACCGGTCGCGGCGGGGCGGGGCGGGGCAAGGGACGGCGCCGAATCCGGCAGTTGAGGAAACCTTGAACTTCCGCGACGGTCGGCCTTGAGACCGGGCTGAGAGCATGGGAAAGGCTGACGAGCAAGAGACCCCGGAAGGAGGGCGAATGGCACAGCGGGCAGCACCCAAGGCTGGGTGGCTGGGCGCGGCCGCCCGAGCTGGCCGCCGCCTCCTCCGCGCCGTCGCGCCCGTGGCTGCCGCAGCCCTGCTCCTCGCGGCCCCGGCGGCAGCCCAAGCCGCCTTCACGGCGATGACCTCGGCAGCCCTGACCGCCAGCACTTACTCCATCCCGGCTCCGGCCAGCGTCACCGCGACGTACGCGTGCACGGCGAACGCGAAACAGGCCACGGTGACCATCACCGCCTACAGCGCGGTTCCGCGGGCGACCGCCTACACGTTCACGCTTGCCGCGCCCGACGGGACCAGCAGCTCGACCACGACGACGCTGCCCACCCTGGCCCTCACCCAGAGCTCAGCCAGTGCCGGCAACCGCATCTACACCCTCACGGTCCAGGCGCAGGTCGGGACCTGGACCGGGGCCGTTCTCACCCAGACCCACGCCTGCTGAACCGCCGCGCGGAGTCGGCCGGGCAGATCGGGCGTGCCACCCGCCGTCGTCCGCGGCCGGCCTGATCGACCGCACCTAGGAGCGCGCCTCGGCCCTCAGGGGCAGCCGCACCGTGAACGTGCTCCCCACTCCCACCTCGCTCGTGCAGTCGATCGTGCCGCCGTGCTTCTCCGCAACCTCCTTCGCAAGGGCGAGCCCAAGGCCCGTTCCGGGAATCCCGGTGCCGAGCACGCTCGTGCTGCGGCCAAAGCGCGTGAAGATCCGCTCGAGTTCGTCGGGGGCGATGCCCATGCCGTGGTCCTCGACCGCGCAGACGGCCCACGTGCCATCCCTCGACGCGCGGAGGGAGACCTCCGTGCCCGAGCCCGAGTACTTGAGCGCGTTCGAGACGAGGTTGTCGAGCACGCGCACGAGGCCCGTGCGATCGCCGACGACGGGGAGGGCACCATCTGTCTCGACGCTCAGCCGGATTCCCCTGCGCTTGGCGTCCGGGCCAGAGGAGGCTCCGGCCTCGCGGACGAGCTCGGCGAAATCGAGCGGAAGGCGGATCGCTGCCGAGTCCGTTCCGGTCACGGCGGCGGCGAGGATGTCGTCGACCATCTGGTTCACGTGCTGGGCATTGCGCGAGATGACCTCAAGGTCCGAGCGGGAGGTCTCGCTGAGCAGGGGGTCGTCCTGGACCATCTCGGCATAGCCCATGATGTTCGCGAGCGGCGTTCGGAACTCGTGCGACATGATCGAGAGAAACCTGTCCCTGGCGCGAACCGCGGCGACGACGTCGGTGACGTCAGAGGAGGCGACGACGGTGCCCGCGTGCGCCCCGCCGGCGTCCGAGAATCCTCGGACCGTGACCGAGACAGTACGCGCCTCAGCGCCCTTGCCGAGCCGGTACAGCTCGCGCTCGACCTCCTCGCCCGCGAGTGCGCGTTCGAGCGCCCACTGCTCGGGAGGGAGGGGGTCCTCGGACCCTTCTCGGTAGATCATCATCTCGGTCTCATGCCCCGCGGCCCCGTCGGTCGGCAGGGCCGCGGCGTACACCTCGATCTGCTTGGAGTTCGCGAACATGCCCTGGCCCTCGGCGTCGAGCACGATGACCCCGACGTCGACCGTCTCAAGGACGGTGTCCAAGAGCCGTTCCCGGGTTTCGCTGCGCTCGAGAAGCTCCTCCACGCGCTCCTGCTGGGCTGTGCCGCTGGCCGTCATGACCGATGCCCCAACGCCCACCGCGAGGATCATGACCGGCGTCATGAGCTGCGCCGCGAGCGAGCGGGCGTCGACCGTGCCCGCTGGAACCAACGGAGCCCAGACCATGACCAGGGAGGCCACGCCGCCCAAGGGAACCATGAGCCGCGCCCGATAGCCCGAGCCCGCGAGCCACAGCATCGGGAACACGGCGAGCAACCCGAGGCCGGAGAGCGCGTCCGAGGCGGAGGACCGCACAAAGGTGACCGGGACGAAGTCGAGGAACGGGATCACGAGGAACGTCCCGTAGGGCAATCGCTGCCACGGGATCACCGCGCAGAGGGCGAAGAGCCCCACCGCGATCGCCTGGGCTGCCAGGAACGAGGGATCCCGGAACTTGCGTGGGTCCACCACGGCCACGACGGCGCAGACCAGGAACATCGTGAGGTTCAGTGGGAGCTGGCTCAGCAGCACCCTGCCGGTCAGATTCAGGTCGTGGAACCGGACCCGGCCCAGCAGCAGCACGTCCAGCAGCTTCTCCACATTGCTCTCCCACGCCCAGACAAGTTTCAGCCACACCAATTGTGTGACAGAACTGTCAATTCGCGGGGCAGCGTGCACCGACGTGAAGTGCCGCCTTGAACCGGCCGCGACGGCTCAGGCCGCTGCGCTGGCCTTCTTCCGCAGGGGCGCAAGCGCCTCGCTCCACGCGATGACCTGATCGAGCATGGCGTCGAGGCTCCGCCGCGCGAAATCGTCCGGCTTGAAGGTGCGTCGATTCTCGAACGCCGTCGCGAATGGGAGGATCACCTGGGCCCGGACGTCCGCCATCTGGAGTTCGCCCGCCACGAGCCGCAGATGCTCGACGGCGCGCACCCCGCCGGCCGAGCCGTACGAGGCGAAGCCGACGGCCTTGTTGTTCCATTCGGCGTACAGGTAGTCGATCGCGTTCTTGAGCACGGCCGACGTGCTGTGGTTGTACTCGGGCGTCACGATGACGAAGCCGTCGAACGAGCCGATCTTCTCGGCCCACCGTCGCGTGTGCTCGTTCTCGTACCGGCCGAGCGAGGGCGGGAGCGGCTCGTCGAGGAGCGGAAGCGGATGGTCCCGCAGGTCGACGAGCTCGAACGTGGCATCCGTCCGCCGGGATGCCGTCTCAAAGAGCCACCGGGCAACCTGCTCGCCGTTCCGGTGCGGTCTCGTGCTGCCGAGAATAATGCCGATGCGCGTCATGCGACCCCCTCAAGTGGGTTCGTGGCTCATACTGCATATGGTCTGTGGCATTAACTATCTAGATTGTGTACGATACTCGGATGGAGGCGAGCACGCAAGGCCGCACGACGGCCCTTGAGACGAGCGCAGGCTCGCAGATGCCCGACGCGGCACAAGGCCTAGTTCAGCTCGCGGGCCTCGTGCAGGCCGCCTTCGCGCGCGCCGCGGACCAGCACCACCTCACGCCCGTCCAGGCCCGGCTCCTCTGCGTCCTCGCCGAGGGACCGCGCGGCATGGCCGATCTGGCCCGCGGATTCGGGGTCGAGAAGGCCGCGCTCACAGGCCTCGTCGACCGGGCCGAACGGCGGGGCCTCGTCGAACGGGTCCGCGTCGCCGGCGACCGCCGCGCGGTGCGCGTCGCGCTCACGGACGCCGGGCACCTTTCCGCCGCCGCCTTCCACGCCGAGGTGACGCGCGGCCTGCACGCGCTCGTCGCACCCCTGCCGCCCGAGGAGCGTGTAACCTTCGAGGCCGCCCTCGCCGCGATCGCCCACGCCGCTGGCTCTTCGGGCCTCTGGGGACTCGGCCGCGCCTGCTGAGTCCGGGAAGCCGGACATCTCTTCCGCCAGACACTGGCGCAAAGCCCGCCAGGTGCGGTGTGCTGAGGTGATGAGCGAAGTGTCCACTCCCGCGTTGGCCGACGTCCCCCCGCTGCCCTGGGCCGGGCGCCACGACGGCGATGCCCCCGAGCACCGGCGCTGGTGGCAGGCCGTGCGCCCTGTGAGCGCTTCCGGGCTCGCGGAAGCGGTGGGCGCGACGGCGGGCGACGGCGGTGCCCGCCCTGCCATCCTGATCGGCTTCCGCTCCGACGAGGGAGTGCGACGCAACAAGGGGCGCGTCGGGGCCGCGGAGGCGCCCTCAGCCGTGCGCGCGGCGCTGGGCCCGCTCGCGTTCCATCTCGAGCGCGAGGTGTTCGACGCCGGGGACGTCGTGGTGCCGCTCGGCTCCGAGGCCGAGCCCGGCGATCTCGAGGGCGGCCAGGAACGCTGCGGCGCCCTCGTCGCCGCACTGCTCGACGCCGGAGCCCTCACCGTCACCCTCGGCGGCGGCCATGAGACGGCGTTCGCGAGCTACCTCGGCGTCGCGGATTCAGAGCTCGCCGCGGGCGCCCGCGTGGGCGTCCTCAACCTCGACGCGCACTTCGACCTCCGCGACGAGGAGCGGGCGAGCTCCGGCACCCCGTTCCTCCAGATGGCCCGCGCGGAGGCCGCCGAGGGGCGCTCGCTCGAGTACGCCGTCGTCGGCATCTCCCGCCCGAACAACACGCTCGCCCTCTTCCGCCGCGCCGATGAGCTCGGCGTGCGGTACCTCCTCGACGAGTACGCGACGCGCGAGACCGCCGAGGCGTTCGTCGAGGACTTCCTCGCGGGGCTCGACGCGGTGTACCTGACGATCGACCTCGACGTCCTGCCCGCCGCCGTGGCCCCCGGCGTGTCCGCGCCCGCGGCGCTCGGCGTGCCGCTCGAGGTGATCGTCGCCGTCGTGCGCAGGGTCGCCGCGAGCGGGAAGCTCGTGCACGCGGACATCGCGGAGCTCAACCCCGCGTACGACGTCGACTCCCGCACCGCGCGTGTCGCAGCGCGGCTCGTTGACACGATCTTGGGGTAGGCCGACTGCGGCTGCCGTCAGGAATCGTGGAGGAGTCCGATGCGGCTGGCGGCGGCCGCGAGCCTCGCGTCAAAGGATGCGAGCGGGATGCCGTGGTGGATCGCCGTGGCGAGAACGCAGGTGACCGGCATCTTGAGCCGATGATCCACCCGCGTGCGGGCAAGGGTCAGGGCTTTCGTCGTCGCCAAGGTCGGCAATCTGGATCCCGATGCCCACGAGGTCGTCGCGGACGTCGCGTTCGCGACCGCTCCGCGCCGAGCCGACGAGGACTTCGGCGAGGGTGAGCGTACTTGCCGATCGCGAGGGCCTGGTGATGCACCGGGCTGGCCGTGCCGCCCGGGGAGCGCGAGCGGGCATTGGCCGCATGTTAAAAAGGCTTATTGACAGGACATAGTATTCATTCCTATGCTCCTCTCATGGAGCGCTCCGAGTGCTCCACATCACATCAGCGGAGGTCTGGGAATCTGCACCGCACCGCAGAATCCACGCAGCGTTGGACCCCGGAGCCCGTACCTGATCGAAGGAGATCACGAGTGAACAAGTTCTCATGGCGTCGTATGGCTGTCGCGGCGCTTGCCGTCCCGGTTCTCGCGCTCGCGGCATGTTCGTCGCAAGGCGGGAAGCCCGCGGACAACGCAGGCGGTGGGGGCGGCGGCCAGGTCGCCTCGACGCCGAAGATCAAGGTTGCGCTCATCACGCACGCGGCCGCGGGCGATACGTTCTGGGACATCGTCCGCAAGGGCGCGGAGGAAGCCGCGGCGAAGGACAATGTAGACCTGCAGTACCTCAACGACCCCGAGGCCGGGCGCCAGGCCCAGCTCGTCCAGCAGGCCATCGACCAGAAGGTCGACGGCATCGCCGTGACGCTCGCGACCCCCGACGCCCTCAAGGACGTCGTCAAGAAGGCCACTGACGCCGGCATCCCCGTCGTGAGCCTCAACGCCGGCGAAGACGTCTCCGCCCAGCTCGGCGCCTTCACGCACTTCGGCTCGAACGAGAAGCTCGCGGGCGAGGCCGTCGGAACGAAACTCGCGCAGGGCGGCTACAAGCACCCCATCTGCGTGATCCAGCAGCAGGGGCACGTTGGCCTCGAGAACCGGTGCGCCGGCGTGAAGGCCAAGGTTCCCGGAACCGAGATCCTCTACGTGAACGGCCAGGACATGACCTCCGTCCAGTCGACGGCCACGGCCAAGCTCCAGGCCACGAAGGACGCCGACGTCATCATCGGCCTCGGCGCCCCCATCACGATCACGCTGCTCAAGTCGGTCTCCGACGCGGGCAGCAGCGCGAAGGTCGCGAGCTTCGACCTCAACGCCGAGCTCGCGCAGGACATCGTGTCCGGCAAGGTCATCTTCACGGTCGACCAGCAGCCGTGGCTCCAGGGCTACATGTCGGTCGACGCGCTGTGGCAGAGCAAGCGCGGTGGCTTCAAGCTCGGCGGCGGCCAGCCCGTCCTGACCGGGCCGACCATCGTCGACAAGTCCAACGCGTCCGACGTCCTCAAGTTCGCCCAGCAGGGCGTCCGCTAAACAGGAACCGGGCCGCGCGGCCCCGCGCCGCGCGGCCCGACGGACAAGGAGTCCTCCCATGGCAACAGCAACACTGCCCTCGGCGCCGAAGCCGATCGCAGACGAGCGGGTCGGGCGCCGCAGCCCGTTCCAGAAGCTCCTCGGCCGCCCCGAAGTCGGAGCGCTCGTGGGCGCCGTCGTCCTCTTCATCTTCTTCTCGCTCGTCTCGAGCACGTTCCTGCAACCCAACGCCATCGCGACGGTGCTGTACGGCTCCTCGACCATCGGCATCATGGCCGTCGGCGTGTCCCTGCTCATGATCGGTGGCGAGTTCGACCTCTCCGCCGGCGTCGCCGTCATCACGTCATCCCTCACCGCCTCCCTGTTCTCGTGGTACTTCTCGGTCAACGTCTGGGTCGGCGTGGGTCTCGCGCTCGTCGTCTCGCTCAGCATCGGGTTCGTGAACGGGTGGATCCAGTCGAAGACGAAGCTGCCCTCGTTCATCGTGACCCTCGCCTCGTTCCTCATGCTCACAGGCCTGAACCTCGCGCTCACGCGCCTCATCGGCGGGGCCGTCTCCTCGCCGTCGATCGCAAACATGGACGGATTCTCGGCCGCCAAGGCAGTGTTCGCCTCGGAGCTCGTCGTGGGAGGCGTCGACTTCAAGATCCCGATCCTCTACTGGGTCGTGCTCGTGGTGATCGCGTCGTGGATCCTCCTGCGCACCCGCGTGGGGAACTGGATTTTCGCTGTCGGCGGGGACGCGAACGCCGCCCGCGCGGTGGGCGTCCCCGTCAAGGCCACCAAGATCGGGCTGTTCATGGGCGTAGGGTTCTGCGGCTGGCTCCTGGGCATGCACAACCTGTTCGCGTTCGACGCCGTCCAGTCCGGCGAGGGCGTGGGAAACGAGTTCCTCTACATCATCGCCGCCGTCATCGGCGGGTGCCTGCTCACGGGCGGCTACGGCTCCGCCGTCGGCGGCGCGATCGGCGCGTTCATCTTCGGCATGGCCAACAAGGGCATCGTCTACGCCCAATGGAACCCCGACTGGTTCAAGTTCTTCCTCGGCCTCATGCTCCTCCTGGCCACGATCGTGAACCTCATCGTCAAGAACCGCGCCGAACGGAAGTGAGCGCCATGGGACAGCACATCAGCAACGAGGCCCTCCTGAAGGGGGAGACCGACCCGCTCACCGACCGGGCCGTGCACCTGCTCAAGCTCGACGCCGTCGGCAAGCACTACGGCAACATCATCGCGCTGCGGGACGTGACCATGGCCGTGGACAACGGCCGCGTCACGTGCGTGCTCGGCGACAACGGCGCCGGCAAGTCCACGCTCATCAAGATCATCGCGGGCCTGCACCAGCACGACGAGGGCACCTTCGCCATCATGGGCGAGGAGCGCAGGCTCTCGAGCCCCCGCGAGGCCCTCGACTCCGGGATCGCGGCCGTCTACCAGGACCTCGCCGTCGTCTCCCTCATGCCGATCTGGCGCAACTTCTTCCTCGGATCCGAGCTCACGACCGGCGCCGGCCCGTTCAAGCGCATGGATGTGAACCGGATGAAGGAGATCACCAAGAAGGAACTCGCCGACATGGGCATCGACCTGCGCGATGTCGAGCAGCCCATCGGCCAGCTCTCTGGCGGCGAGCGCCAGTGCGTTGCGATCGCGCGGGCCGTGTACTTCGGGGCCAAGGTCCTCATCCTCGACGAGCCCACCGCGGCCCTCGGCGTCAAGCAGTCCGGCGTCGTGCTGCGCTACATCCTCCAGGCCCGCGACCGCGGCCTCGGGGTCATCTTCATCACCCACAACCCGCACCACGCCTACCCCGTCGGAGACCGGTTCCTGCTCCTCAAGCGCGGCCGCTCGATCGGCTACTACGACAAGAAGGACATCACTCTCGAAGAGCTCACGGCCCAGATGGCCGGTGGCGCCGAACTCGCCGAACTCGCCCACGAGCTCGAACAGCTTGGCGGCCACCGCGAAGCTCTCGCCGAGGCCAAAGCCGAAGTCAAGGCCGTCGGCATCGACTCGACGACCGCCTGACGCCGCACCCTCTGGCGGGACGTGGCCACGCGTCCGGCGGGACGTGGCCACGCGTCCGGCGGGACGTGGCCACGCGTCGGGGGTGGAACCAGCAGGGGCCCCGCACCATCGTTGGTGCGGGGCCCCTGCCGGTGTTCTCTGGCGGTGCCAGCGTTCCCCGTTGCGAGCGAGGGAACTCTATGCGCGGCGTACGAGCACGCCGTCAGACTTGAGGAAGAGCCGACGCGGCTGGTCGCCGTCGGCCTCGATCCACAGGACGTTGCCGCTGAGCGAGACTTCCTCGACCCTCCCGGTGGCGACGACCTGTGCATGCTTGACGATCTCGATCTGGTCCTCGGCCCGGAGTTCCGCCCAGTTCGCGAGCGGTGCCTGCTGCGCACTTCGCCTGGTCAGAACTGCCCCGCGTGCCTTCATGGTGATAACCCCTTCTTGAAGCCTGTCCCGTGCCTGCTGTGATCCGCGTCATTGCGGACACTCTTGTTTCTATCGGTTCCAGAACGTCCTCGCTATGTAACGTCGGACGACAAATCGTGGATACCGTTGTGCACTTCTCTAAGACTGTGGTCAGACCTCGGTGGAAGCCCGGATTCGGGCCTCCACAGAGGTCTCTGCATTCCGGCTAGGCCGGGGTCAGCGAAGGCCGCCCACGGCGTCGTTCACCGCGGCGAGCAGCTCTCCGCTCGCGAGGACACGGTCTGCATCCTCGAGCTCGGGCGACATGAAGCGGTCCGCTCCCGGACCTGGCACTATGCGCCGAAGGACCTCGATCGCCGCCGCGCCGCCGGGACCGGGGACGAGCACGCCGTCGGACGTCGCCGTCCGGATGTCGATGGCGCGGGCCGCCGTCACGAGCTCGATCGCGAGGACGCGGCGCAGGTTCTCGACGGCCTTGCGGAGCTTGCGCGCAGCGTGCCAGCCCATCGAGACGTGGTCCTCCTGCATCGCGGAGCTCGGGATCGAGTCCACAGACGCCGGGACGGCGAGCCGCTTGCAGTCGGAGACCAGCCCCGCCTGGGTGTACTGGGCGATCATGAGGCCCGAGTCGACGCCCGGATCGTCCGCGAGGAACGCCGGCAGGCCGTGCGAGCGGGCCGGGTCGAGCATACGGTCCGTGCGGCGCTCGGCCATCGACGCAAGGTCCGCGACGGCGATTGCGAGGAAGTCCAGCACGTACGCGACCGGTGCGCCGTGGAAGTTGCCGTTCGAGCTCACCCGGCCGTCTGGGAGCACCACGGGGTTGTCGATCGCGGCCTCGAGCTCGCGCTCGGCGACCGTGCGGGCGTGGGCGATCGTGTCCCGCGCGGCGCCCGCGACCTGCGGCGCGCAGCGCAGCGAGTAGGCGTCCTGGACGCGGCTGTCGCCGACCTTGTGCGACTCGACGATCTTCGAGCCGCGCAGCACCGCGAGCATGTTCGCGGCCGAATCGGCCTGGCCCGGATGGGGGCGCAGCGCGAAGTGGAGCTCAGGCAGGAACACCTGATCCGTGCCGAGGAGGCCGTCCACGGACAGCGCTGCCGTGACATCCGCCGTCTTGACGAGGGCGTCGAGGTCGTGGAGCGCCATGAGCAGCATGCCGAGCATGCCCTCTGTGCCGTTGACGAGCGCGAGGCCCTCCTTCTCCGCGAGGGTGACGGGCTCGATGCCGTGCTCGGCGAGGAGCTCCGCCGTCGTCCGCTGGCCGCGGCCGCCGAACACCTCGCCGTCGGGGCCCACGGCCTCGCCCTCGCCCATGAGGACGAGCGCGACGTGGCTGAGCGGGGCGAGGTCGCCCGAGCAGCCGAGCGAGCCGAATTCGCGCACGAGCGGGCTGATGCCCGCGTTGAGGAGCTTGACGAACGTCTCGAGGACCACGGGGCGAACGCCCGTGCGGCCCGACGCGAGGGTCTTGGCGCGCAGGAGCATGAGCGCGCGGACCACTTCGCGCTCGACGGCGGGGCCCATCCCCGCCGCGTGGCTGCGGATGAGCGACTTCTGGAGCTGCGTGCGAAGCTCCTGCGGGATGTGGCGGTTCGCGAGGGCGCCGAAGCCCGTCGAGATGCCGTACGCGGGGGTCTCGCTCGCGGCGAGCTCCTCGACGTGGGCGCGGACACGGGCCACCTCGGCGAGCGCCTCGGGGGCGATGCTCACGTGTGCGCCGTGACGGGCAACGGCGACGACTGCGGCCGCGGTGAGGCCGCTCGTCGAGAGGGTGACCTCGGTGGGGAGGCCGGTTTCAGGGGCAGTGAGGGTCATCTTGGATTCCTAAGGTGCGGTTCAATTCGCCACAATCCGCGAGCGTTCCGGGTGATTTCAGCGCCGTTCGGCTGTGAATTGTGGCGAATTGGACGGTGAGTCTCGGTCAGCGGCCAGCCATGGGGATCTTCACGCCGCGTTCGGCGGCGACCTCGACGGCCCGCTCGTAGCCGGCGTCGACGTGGCGGATGACGCCCATGCCGGGGTCGTTGGTGAGCAGTGCGGTGAGCTTGGCCGCCGCGAGCTCGGTGCCGTCGGCCACGGAGACCTGGCCGGCGTGGATCGAGCGGCCGATGCCCACGCCGCCGCCGTGGTGGATCGAGACCCACGTCGCGCCCGAGGACGCCGCGGTGAGGGCGTTGAGGAGCGGCCAGTCGGCGATCGCGTCCGAGCCGTCCTTCATGGCCTCGGTCTCGCGGTACGGCGAGGCGACGGAGCCCGAGTCGAGGTGGTCGCGCCCGATCACGATCGGCGCCTTGACCCTGCCCTCGGCGACGAGCTTGTTGAACAGGAGGCCGGCCTGGTGACGCTCGCCGTAGCCGAGCCAGCAGATCCGCGCGGGCAGGCCCTCGAACTCGACGAACTCCTCGGCCGCGTCGATCCAGCGGTGCAGGTGCTCGTTCTCGGGGAAGAGCTCCTTGATCGCCTGGTCGGTGACCTTGATGTCCTCCGGGTCCCCGGACAGGGCCACCCAGCGGAACGGGCCGAGGCCCTCGCAGAACAGCGGGCGGATGTACGCCGGGACGAAGCCGGGGAACTCGAACGCGCGCTCGTAGCCGCCCTTGCGGGCCTCGTCGCGGATCGAGTTGCCGTAGTCGAAGACCTCGGCGCCCTCGTCCTGGAACTCGACCATAGCCTGGACGTGGCGGGCCATCGCGTTCTGGGACTTCTTCGTGAAGCCGTCGGGATCGGCGGCGGCCTCTTCGTGCCACTGCTCGACCGTGTACTCGGTGGGGAGGTACGAGAGCGGATCGTGGGCGGAGGTCTGGTCGGTCACGATGTCCACCGTGAGCTCGCCCGCGCGGTGGCGGCGGAGGATCTCGGGGAACACCTCGGCGGCGTTGCCAACGTACCCGACCGAGAGCGCGCGGCCCTCGGCCTTCGCGGCGACGACCTTGGCGAGCGCGGCGTCGAGGTCCGTCTCGACCTCGTCGAGGTAGCGCTTGCCCGCACGGCGGCGGAGGCGGGTCTCGTCGACGTCGACGATCAGGACCGCGCCGCTGTTGAGCGTCACGGCGAGCGGCTGGGCGCCGCCCATACCGCCGCAGCCGCCGGTAAGGGTCAACGTGCCCTTCAAGGACCCGCCAAACCGCTTGGCCGCGACGGCAGCGAACGTCTCGTACGTGCCCTGCAGGATGCCCTGGGTGCCGATGTAGATCCACGAGCCGGCCGTCATCTGGCCGTACATCGTGAGACCCTCGGCCTCGAGGCGGCGGAACTCGGGCCAGTTCGCCCAGTCGCCCACGAGGTTCGAGTTCGCGATGAGCACGCGCGGGGCCCACTTGTTGGTGCGGAAGACGCCCACAGGCTTGCCGGACTGCACGAGGAGGGTCTCGTCGTCGTCCATGTCCTTGAGCGTGTCGACGATAGCGTCGAACGCCTTCCACGAACGCGCGGCGCGGCCCGTGCCGCCGTAGACGACGAGCTCGTCGGGGCGCTCCGCGACCTCGGGGTCGAGATTGTTCATGAGCATGCGCATCGGCGCCTCGGTCTGCCAGGACTTGGCCGTGATCTCGGTGCCGCGCGGGGCGCGCACCGGGCGCGCGCCCGTCGTGAAGTCGGCCTTGGGAGCCGGGGTGGTGGTGGTCATCGTGACTCCTGCGTCGGTGATGGTTGGCTAGCGATCCACGGGGATCTTCTGTATCCATGACACCGCGCGGGAGGGCGCAGAAACAGGGGGTTTGGAGGGGTGTTGTCCGGGATTCCAGACGTCTCTCAAGCAGCCCGCGGTCAGTCGGCGATGAGGCGCTTCCCGAAGGTCGCGACGTCGTCCTCGGCGTAGCCCTCGCCGCCGTAGAAGGCGTGGGCCTGCTCGTTGCCGCGCCGGACCATGAGCATGACCTTGGGGCAGCCCAGCTCGGTGAGCCGCACCTCGGCCTCGGCGATGAGCGTGCGCCCGATGCCGCGACCTTGGCGCGAGGGCGCGACGGCGAGGTAGTAGATCCAGCCGCGGTGCCCGTCGTACCCGCACATCGCGGTGCCGACGACGGCGTCGGCCTCCTCTGCGACGAGGAACAGGTCCGGCCAGGTCTTGACGGCGCGGTCTATGTCCTTGTGCGGGTCGTTCCAGGGCCGCGTGAGGCCCGCCTCGTGCCACAGGGCGACGACGGCGGCGCGGTCGGCTTCGGCGAAGGGGCGCAGGATCATGGGGCAACGGTACCGGGTGGCCCGGCGGGCCTGCATGAGACGGGTTCCGTCCGAGAGGACGCACTGAGGCTGACTTCTCGGACGGAACCCGTCTCCCGGCGCCGTCTACGCGGCCGGCTGGTCCTCGAAGATGACCTGGTCCACGAGGACGTGGCCCCACGACCCCGTCCCGTTGTCCACGACCTGCAGCTGGGCGGTCTGGCCGCTGAGGTCGGAGACGTTCCACGAGTTCCACGTGAGGTGCTCGCTGTTCTGGCCCGTCGCGGTGCGGACCACCTGGCCGTTGACCACGAGGTTCACGGTCGTCTGGTGATCGGCCTCGCCGCCCACGGCGCCCGGAACGCTGCTGAACACGATCTGGTCCACCATGATGTGGCCCCACGAGCCCGTCGCATGGTCAACCACCTGGATCTGGGCCTTCTGCCCGACGAGCGTGTGTACGTCCCAGCTCACGCCGGACATCGTCGAGGAGTTGTTCCCCGTGGCTGTGCGGACCACCTGGCCGTTCACCAAGAGGTTCACGGCCGCGGCCCCCGTCGATCCCCACGGGTGGTTCCCGCCCGCGATGAGGAAATCGATGTAGTCGCGCGTGATCGTGAACGTCGGCGACGTGATCGCCCCGGTGGATGAGTCTCCCCCGCCGACGTACGTGTCAAGCACCTTGGACCCGACCTGCCCCGGGAGGGACTCCGCCGTCGGCCCCTGGCTCGCGTAGCTGCCCGTCGCCGTCCACCCCGAACCCCACGTCGAGCCCTCGAAGTCCGCGAAGACGTCCGACGGCCGGGGGTTGTTCCCGCCGCCCGCGAGGAAGTTGACGTACGAGTGGCCGATCGTGAACGACGGCGACGTGAGCGTCCCCGTCGAGGCGTCGCCGCCGTTGTAGCTGTTGGCGAGCTTGCTCCCGAGGAAGCCCGTCACCGTCTGCTGGTTGGGGAGCGTCCCGGCGGCGGGCCCCGAGCCGAAGGCGGTTCCCGTCGTCGTCCACGATCCGTAGGTGCTGCCCTCGAAGTCCGCGTACGGCGCCGCGGGGTTCGCCTGCTCGGTCACGTTCGCATATTCGGTGATCGAGAGATTCGAGAACGTCGCGCTCCCGCCGATCGTGTAGAGCGAGATCCCGGTGTCGTAGGACGTGAAGAAGTCCTGGTTGGAGAGGACGGTCTTGCCGTCGCCGACGAACACCTCGACGCTTCCGTGGTCCACGAGGATGCGCAGGTGCACGGACGTGGTGCCGGCGGGCAGGGGCGCCTGCGACTGCTGGTAGGAGCCGAACGAGTACGGCACCTGATCCTGCGCCGAGCGGTCCACGTAGAGATTTCCGTTGTACACGCCGATGTTCGTGTGGCGGCTCGCGTCCTTGTTCTCGCCGATCGAGATGCCGACGTTGTTGAGCGCCGTCCAGCTCACGTCCGCGTCGAGCTCGTAGGCGGAGCCGTGGTAGTCAAGCGGGGTGCGCCCGTTCACAGTGACGTCCGCGGGCTTCACGGTCTTCGTCGCGTAGTTCGCAAGGTTCGGCGTGGGCTGCGAGAGGAGACTGTACACGCCGCCGCCCTCGGACTTGAGGCTCATCTGCCGCACGATCGAGTTCTGCCCGTTGTAGGAGTCCGTCGCATCCGTCGGCACCGTGTGCGGCGCGTAGTGCCAGTTGTTCATCCACCCGACGGCGTACCGCGAGGTGTCCGGGTTCGCGGCGTCGGGCCACGAGACCGCGGCGTACCAGTCCCAGCCCCAGTCGAGCCACTGCGGGTCGGCCTGGTCCGTCACGAACGAGCTCCCGTTCCACGTGCCCGTCCAATACGCGTACGTGTCCGGCTTGCCGCTGTAGTCGCCTTGCATGCTGCCGGCCATGACCCAGTGCCACGTGCCGTCGTCGGCCTTCATCTGGAAGATGTCCGGGCACTCGACGCCGCCGATGTTCGGCGATGTGTACGTGAAGTCGGTCTGGTGCGTCCACGTCTTGAGGTCAGGGGACGTGTAGAACACGATCTTCTGCTGCCGCCCGATCGCGGCGACCCAGTTCGAGTGTGCGGAATCCCAGACGATCTTCGGGTCGCGGAACCAGTCCGAGCCGTCCGGGTTCGCGATGACGGGGGCGCCGTACTGCGTGAACGTCGAGCCGCCGTCGGTCGAGTACCAGAGGTACTGGGACTGCTGGAAGGCGTCGCCGTCCGTGGGCTGGGTCGCGAGCGCGACGACGGCGCCCGCGCCGAAGCCTGCCGTGTTGTTCGTATCCACGACCGACGAGCCCGTCCAGACGGGGAAGTTGGTCTGGAGCGGGAGGGCGTCGCCTTGATCGTTGAACACGACGGTGTCCGACGACGTCGCATGTCGCCATCCGCCCGGTCCGTTGTCTTGCGTGCTGTGCAGGTAATACAGGTTGTACTTGCCGTTGAGATAGACGGGCCGCTGAGGGTCGCTCAGCCAGCCTTGGGGCGGGGTCATGTGGTACGCCGCGCGAAGGGGCGGCGGGACGATGCTGCCGACGGCACCAGCGCCCGGGAGGCTTGCGGTGACGAGGGTAGACGCGGAGATCATCGTGAGAACGGCGAAGACGGCCGAAAATCGCGCCTTCTTCGACGGCTTCGTTGCCGAGCGGGCCATGCACACCTCAATCGTCGTCGATACGGGATGCTAAAGCGTTTTAACAGATGTGAGGTTAGGGCATTTCCGACGGTTGATCAAGCGTTTAACCAAGACGAGTTTGGGCGTGATCCGCCTCACGGCCGTACACTGCGAGGACAATGACGTCGGATGAGGCAGCGGGTCGACGCGGCGACGCCGCGGGAGCGTCGGCACGGAAGAGATCAGGCCACCACGTGACCATGCGCGAGGTCGCGGAGGCTGCTGGCGTCTCGGTCGCGACCGTCTCCCTTGTCGTCAACAACAAGCCCGACGCGCGGATCGGCGCCGACGCTAGGCAA
Source organism: Sinomonas terricola (assembly GCF_034931225.1). NCBI lineage: Bacteria > Bacillati > Actinomycetota > Actinomycetes > Micrococcales > Micrococcaceae > Sinomonas > Sinomonas terricola. The sequence continues at coordinate 213,467 of NZ_JAYGGQ010000005.1, read as the reverse complement.
CGCGTCCACGACGCGATCCGCGCCCTCGGCTACCGCCCCAACGCCCTCGCGAAGAACCTCGTGAGCGGCGGCTCGCGCTTCATCGGCCTCGTGACGGACGCGATCGCGACCACCCCGTTCGCCGGCCAGATCATCCACGGCGCGCAGGACGAGGCGTGGAAGCATGGCTACATCCTGCTCATCGCCAACATCGAGGGCAACGAGGAGGCCGAACGCGAGGCCATCTCGATGATGCTCGAACACCAGGTGCGCGGCGTCCTGTACTCGACGTGGTACCACCGCGCCGCCGCCGTGCCCGCGCCGCTGCGGGAGACCGACGTCGTCCTCGTCAACTGCTATTCCCCAGCAGGGGACGTGCGCGCGGTCGTCCCCGCCGAGGTCCAGGGCGGCAGGACGGCGACCGAGCTCCTGCTCCGCGAGGGCCACCGCCGGATCGCGATCATCAACACGACAACCCCCTCCCCCGCCCACGACGGCCGGCTCCGCGGCTACCGCGAGGCGCTCGAGGCGGCGGGCGTCGCCTACGATCCCGCGCTCGTCTTCAACGCCCAGCCCGACCAGTCCGGCGGGTACGACGTCGTCGAGCACCTGCTCGCCCAGGGCCCCACGGGCGTCTTCTGCCACAATGACCGCGTCGCAATGGGGCTCTACGACGGGCTCCGCGAGCGCGGGCTGTCCATCCCGGAGGATCTTGCGGTGGTCGGCTTCGACAACCAGGAGGTCATCGCCGCCCACCTGCGCCCGCCGCTCACGACCGTGGCCCTCCCCCACTACGAGCTCGGCGCGGCCGGCGTCCGCGTGCTGCTCGGCGTCGAGGACGCCCCAGGCGACGGCCGCGTCGAAGTCGCATGCCCCGCCGTCGTCCGCTCGTCAGTGGGGCCAGCGCAGGGAAAGGGAGCCGTCCCTCGAGCGGTGGGACTGCGGCGTTCCTGAGGCCCGACTGGGACTTACGCGGCTTTCGCCCCGGTCATGATCGCGACTGCGTCGGTCATGGAATGCGTCTGCGGGGTGATGGTGGCGGCTCGCTTGCCGAGGCGCTGGATATGGATCCGATCGGCAACGTCGAAGACGTGCGGCATGTTGTGGCTGATGAGGATGACCGGGATGCCCCGGTCTCTCAGCCGCAGGATGAGCTCGAGCACCTGGTTCGACTCCCTGACTCCGAGCGCGGCGGTGGGCTCGTCGAGCACGACGACCTTGGAGCCGAACGCGGCGGCGCGGGCGACGGCGACGGCTTGGCGCTGGCCGCCGGAGAGGTTTTCGATGGGCACGGTGACGTCCTGAAGAGTGGAGATACCGAGCTCTCGGAGTTCCGCCTTCGCATTCTCGCGCATCGTCTTGGTGTCGATGAGGCGAAGCATGCTGCCCAGGATGCCCGGGCGGCGGAGCTCGCGGCCGAGGTACATGTTGGCTGCGACGTCCAGCGCTGGAGAGACGGCGAGGGACTGGTAGACGGTCTCGATGCCGGCGTCGCGGGCGTCCTGGGGGCGGCGGAAATGGACCGGCTCGCCGTCGAGACGAAGCTCGCCGTCGTCCGGGATCTCCGCGCCGGTGAGGCATTTGATCAGCGTGGTCTTGCCCGCGCCATTGTCGCCGATGATGGCGAGCACTTCTCCGGGATAGAGGTCGAGGCTGACGCCGTCGAGGCCGACGACGTGGCCGTAGGTCTTGACGAGGCCCCGGGCGGAGAGAACGGGCACGCGCTGTTCGTCTGAGGTGCGTTCGATGGGGTTCACTTGCGGACCTTCCTGATCCACTGATCGATGGCGACGGCGGCGATGACGAGGATGCCGACTGCGAGGGTCTGGTAGAGGACGTCGAGGCCGATGAGTGCAAGTCCGTTGCGGAACACTCCGACGATGAGTGCGCCGAGCAGAGTGCCCCAGATGTTTCCGCGGCCGCCGAAGAGGCTCGTGCCGCCGATGACGACGGCGGTGATGGCGTTGAGGTTCGCGTCGGTCGCAGCGTTGGGGCTCGAGCCGAAGTCGCGGCCGATCTGGGTCCATGCGGCGATCACCACGATGGCGCCGGCGAGCATGTAGACGCTCAGCAGCACGCGGTTGACGCGGATGCCGGTCAGGCGCGCGGCCTCCTTGTCGTCGCCGACGGCGTAGACGTGGCGACCCCACGCGGTGCGGCCGAGCACGTAGGCCACCGCGAGGTAGAGCGCCGCCATGAGCACGACGCCGTAGCTGATGTCGACCCCCGCGAGCTTGAACGTTCCACCGGTCCAGGTGGCCAGGTCGGGCAGCTTGGTGCCCTGGACGGTGGCTCCGTTGGAGATCAGCAGCAGCAACGCGGTGAAGATGCTCAAGGTCCCGAGCGTGACGATGAAGGGAGGCAGGGCGAGCCGCGTGACCAGGATGCCGTTCAGCGCACCTGCGAGCAGGCCCGTGGCCAGGCCGGCGAGCAGGGCGAGGGGGGCTGGGAAGTGGAGCCCTGCGGCGGTGTTGCCCACGACCACTGAGCTGAGCACCATCGCTGCTCCGACGGAGAGGTCGATTCCGGCCGTGAGGATCACGAGGGTCTCGGCGATGCCGAGCACGCCGATCACGGCAACCTGCTGGGTGATCAGGGACAGATTGGCCGGGGCGAGGAAGTGGGGATTCAGAGCGCCGAACACCAGGATCGCGACCACGAGTACGACTCCGGGGCTGATCGCCGGGTAACGGTGCAGAACACCGCGGAGCCGGGCGACTGGGGTGCGGCGGTCGATGAACTCGCTGGCCGGGTCCGGCGCGGGCGGCCGCTCGGTGGGTGTCGGTGCTGGGGCGGGCGTTGTCATGGGTCTCCTCAGGGGATCGCTTCGTTCTGGGGGACGGCCGGGGCACCGGGCGGGCGCCCCAGCCGGACCGATCCTGTTACTTCGTGCCCCAGCAGGTGCTCGAGGCGGCATCGCTCGTGATGCTCTCGACCCCGCCGGCCGGCTTGTCGGTCACGAGCTTGGAGCCGGTGTTGTAGAAGTCGAGGCCGCTGCTCACGGCTGGCTTGGCGCCGCCGCGGGCGATGCTGGCAATCGCCTCCATGCCGAGCGAGGCCATCTTCGAGGGGTACTGCTGCGCGGTCGCGCTGATGATCCCCTGCTTCGCGTAGCCGACGCCGGCGCAGCCGCCGTCGATGCTCACGATCATGACGTCCTTGTCCTTGCCGGCGGCCTTGAGGGCTTGGTAGGCGCCGTAGGCGGCGGGCTCGTTGATTGTGTACACCACGTTGATGTTCGGGTTCTTCGACAGCAGCGTCTCCATCGCGCTCCGGCCCCCGTCCTCGGCCCCCTGGGAGGCTTGGTGGCCGACGATCTCGTAATCGCCACCCTGGCCACCGCTGTACTTGCCGGTCGCGGCCTCGCCGCCATTCTTGGACTTGTCCCCGGCGTCGATGCCCATGCCGTTCAGGAAGCCGTGATCGCGGTTCACGTCGACGGAGACGATCTGGTCGCTGAACAGGTCGAGCATGGCGATGACGGCCTTCTTGCCGCCGAGGGCCGAAGACGTCCACTTGCCGATCGACTGCCCGGCCGCGTAGTTGTCCGTCGCGAAGGTGATGTCCACGGTGTCCGCCGGGTCCGGCGGAGTGTCCAGGGCGATCACGTAGAGGCCGGCCTTGCGCGCCTTGGCGATCTCGTTGTTCACCGCAGGCCCGTTCGGGGTGATCAGGATGCCCTTGTCTCCACGCGAGATCGCGTTCTCGATCGCCTGGATCTGGGTGTCCGTGTCGCCGTCCTTCTTGCCCGCGGCCAGGGTGAGCTTCACGTTCGCCTTCTGGGCGTCCGCCTGGGCGGCGTCTTCCATCGCCACGAAGAACGGGTTGGTCGTGGTCTTCACGATCAGGCTGACCCCGACTGTCTCGTTCGCCCCGGCGGTCGAGCCAGATCCCGCCGCGCTCGACGAGGCGCACGCGCCCAGGCCCAGGGCGGCGACGGCAGCGAAGGCGGCGACGACGACGGTGCGGGTGCGGCGGGTGCCGGTGGTGGAGTGCGTCATTGCGTGTCCTCTCAGGTGTGGGGCCGGAACCCCTGACAACGATGTCAACGACAATTTGTAGACTCATGGCGGAGCCTTGGCAAGATAGCGTTGGCAAGAAGGAGGGCGCCGTAATGACATCGTTATCATCGGGCTCGGCGGACGCAGAGGCCCGCCGGGCGACAATCCGCGACGTCGCCCAGCTCGCCGGGGTAGGCATCAAGACCGTCTCCCGGGTCGCCAACGACGAGCCCAACGTGGCCCCGGCGACCGCCGAGCGGGTCCGGAAGGCGATGGCGCAGCTGCGCTGGGAACCCGATCTCGGTGCGCGAAACCTGCGCCGGTCGGACGGCCGGACGCACACCATCGGCCTGCTCGTCGGGAGCGTGACCAACCCGTTCGCAGCCCAGGTGAGCCGTGCGATCGAAGATGTCGCCGTGCGCCGCGGTTCTGCGGTGTTCACGTCGACCCTCGAGGAGGATCCCGATCGTGAGCTCGCCTCGATCGCAGCGCTCATGCGGCGGCGCGTCGACGGCATCGCGCTCATGCCGATCGCGCCGAGCCAGGCCTACCTGCAGGAGGAGATCGACCGTGGGCTCGCCGTCGTCTGCGTCGACCGTGAGCCGCGCGGGATCGCGCTGGACGCCGTCCGCTCGGACAGCCGCACTGCGGCGACGATCGCGACCAGGCATCTGCTCCGCCGCGGCCATCGGCGCATCGCGCTGCTGCTCGACCGGGAGGACCTCTGGACCGCCCAGCAGCGCCGGCTCGGATTCCTCGACGCGATTCGCGCCGTCGGCCTCGACACCGCGGACTGCCCGATCGTGCCCGGCCTGCGCGACGCCGAGTCCAGCGGCATGGCGGCGGCCCGCCTCATGAAATCGGCCACCCCGCCCACGGCCCTCTTCTGCGGAAAGAACCTCATCACCTTCGGCGCAGTACGCACGCTGCAGCGCCTCGGCCTGCAGCACCAGATCGCCGTCGTCGGCTTCGACGACTTCGAGTTCGCGGATCTCCTCGACCCCGGCGTGACCGTGATCGCCCAGCGCCCCAGCCAGATCGGACGGCTCGCCGCCGACAGGCTCTTCGCCAGGATCGAACGGCCGGGGCTATGGGTTCCCGAAGTGATCGACGTGCCCACCGACCTCATCGAGCGCGGCTCTGGAGAGATCCCACCGCCCATCGAGTGAGGCGATCACGGCATGCGGCGGCAGTCGCCGCGCGTGTCGCCCTGTCGCCACACACCGGCCGGCCGCGCCCCTCCCGCTCCGGGCACCCTCCCCCGCTCCGGTGCCGCTTCCCCGCTCCGGGCACCCTCCCCCGCTATTGGGCCGCTGCCCCGCGGCACAATAGCGGCGAGGCGGCACAGCTGCGGCCGGGCGGTCCCAACCTGCCGCGGAAGATTTTTGCTAAAACGCTTGACCACGGATTGTGACGCGCCTTACAGTCATGATGATCAAACGCTTTAGCAGACAGGACGTCACCGCAGATGTCACAGCAAGTCTTCTTCCAGCCCGGCGACGGCGGATGGGTCGGGGACGTGATCCCCTTCCAGCACGACGGCGAATTCTGGCTCTTCTACCTCCACGAGCTCCGCGAGGATCCCAAGCCCGGAACCGCCTGGAACCTCGTCACGACGAAGGACCTCACCCAGTTCGTGGACCACGGCGTCTCGCTCCCCCACGGCACAGCGGACGAGCCGGACTTCAACGCCTACACGGGCTCCGTGGTGCTCGACGACTACGGCGTCCACCACCTCTTCTACACGGGCCAGAACCCGCAGCGGCTCGGGGCCGACGGCCTCCCGCTCCAGCTCGTCATGCACGCGACGAGCCTCGACGGCATGAAGACGTGGGCCAAGCTCCGCAACCTCACGTTCGGCGCGCCCGAGGGCTACGAGACGGCCGACTGGCGCGACCCCTTCGTCTTCCGCGACCCCGACGGCGTGTGGCGGATGCTCGTCGCGGCGCGTCACACCGACGGGCCCGAGCGGCGCCGCGGGCTCATCGCCCAGTACGTCTCGCGCAACCTCCTGCACTGGAGCAAGGCCGAGCCGTTCTGGGATCCGCGGCGCTACATCATGCACGAATGCCCGGATGTCTTCCAGTGGGGCGACTGGTGGTACCTCGTCTACTCCGAGTTCTCCGACTCGTTCAGCACGCGGTACCGCATGGCGAAATCCTCCGACGGCCCGTGGACCGTCCCCGACCTCGACACCGTGGACGGGCGCGCGTTCTACGCGTCGAAGTCCGCGGAGCGTGAAGGCCGCCGCTTCTTCTTCGGCTGGATCGCGAGCAAGGAGGGAGCGGCCGACGACGGCGCCTGGCAGTGGGCCGGCACCCTCGCCGTCCTTGAAGCGCGCCAGAACGACGACGGGACGCTCGCGTTCGGCTTCTCGGACGAGCTTGTCGAGAGCTTCTGGGACGACGTACCGGTCTCCTTCGGCGAGCCGCTCCCCGCGCGGCTCAGCGCCCCCGACGGCTACCGCGCACTCGTCTCGGAGGAAGTCCTCCCCGGGCAGTTCTACGCGCGGGCGGACTTCGCGATCGATGCAGGTACCACCGAGTGCGGCCTCCTGCTCCGGGCGAGCGACGACGGTGACGAGTCCTACGTCGTGCGGCTCGAGCCGAAGCGGGGTCGGGTCGTGTTCGACCGCTGGCCGCGCCAGTCGACAGGCCCCGGCCAGTGGGAGATCTCGGGGGACGTGGCCTTCGAGATCGAACTAGAACGACCGTGCTACTTGCCTCCGGGCGAGCACACGCTCGAGGTGATCGTCGACGGCGATGTGTGCGTCGCCGTCGTCGACCGTCGCGTGGCCCTCAGCACGCGCATCTACGACCGGAAGGCCGGCCGGCTCGGAGTCTTCGTTGGGGAAGGCTCCGCGGCGGTCGAGTCGCTCGCTGTCCGTCAACGCACTGCCACCTGAAGAGCCTTCTCATCCCCAAGAAAAGCACCCGGAATCAAAGGAGATTGACCCCCATGAAACGACTCCTCCGCTCGAGACTCTGCCGCACCGCGGCGGTTGCTGCGGTTGCCGCGTTGGCCCTCGCCGGCTGCGGCGGCGGCCCGTCGAGCAGCCCCACGAACGTGAGCCCGACCGGCCAGATCGTGCCCCGGCAGATCTCGTGGCTCCTCTCGCGGCCCGCCGACGGCTCGGTCATCACGATCATGAAGAAGCTCGCCGACGATTACGCGAAGGACCACCCCGGCTTCTCGCTCAACCTCATCACGACGCCCGACCGGCCGTCCTACATCCAGAAGTACGAGACCCTCGCGGCCGCGGACAAGCTCCCCGAGCTCTTCGACACGGACGCGACGCCGTTCGCCCAGCAGCTCGCGAAGCAGGGCAAGATGATGGACGCGGGCAAGATGCTCAAGGACCTCGGCCTCTACGACAACTTCCGGCCCGCGGCCCTCGACTACCAGCGCTTCGACGACGGCTCGCTCTACATGGTCCCGATGCAGTTCGAGCTCGAGTACTTCTGGTACAACAAGTCGCTGTTCCAGAAGGCTGGCGTCTCGGTGCCCACGTCCCTCGACGACATCCCGGCCATGTGCACGGCCCTGCGCAAGGCGGGCATCACGCCGATCGCTCTCGACGGCCAGGACCAGTGGCCGCTCGAGCGCTACGTCTCATACCAGCCGTTCCGGGCCGCCGGGCCTGACTACGTCACGAGCCTCAAGAAGGGCCAGGCCAAGTTCGCCGACGCCCCCGGCCAGAAGGCCGTGAGCTGGCTCGACGCCCTCGGCAAGGCGAAGTGCTTCTCCGACGGCTTCTCGTCCCAGGGCTACTCGGACGCCCAGAACGCGTTCACCTCCGGCCAGGCGGCCATGTACAACATCGGCACGTGGGAGCTCTCGAGCCTCGCGACGGACAAGCTCAACCCGGCCGTCCGGAACGACATCGACTTCTTCACGCTCCCGACCACCTCGGCTTCGGTCACGAAGGCCAACGAGTTCGTCTCCCCCTCGGGCATCGGCATGGCCGTCAACGCCAAGACCTATGACCCGCTCGTGGCCGACTTCCTCAAGTTCGCCCTCACGAAGTACCCGGCCGAGTACGCGGCCACGGGAGCGCTCGCCCCGACGACGAACGTCCAGACGACGATCCCGGCCAACGCGACGCCGCTCTACAAGAAGGCGCTCGAGAAGGCCAACGACCTCGGCACCAAGCAGATCATGCCGTGGGACACGCAGCTCGACCCGACGAGCAACACGCGCCTCCAGCAGGAGCTCACGCTCCTCGTCCAGGGCAACACGTCCCCGGCCGACTTCACGAGCACGATGGACAGCACCATCGCGCAGAACGCGCCCAAGTTCTTCAAGTAAGAACCACTCTTCGAACCAGTCCCCCACGGCGGGGGAGCCCCGGCTCCCCCGCCCGAAAGGCACATCATGCTTCCCACCCGATCGAGGATCTCGGTCCTCGTCTTCCTCCTCCCCCCGCTGCTCGTCTACGGCGCGGCCGTACTGTTCCCGATCCTCCAGTCCCTCGTCCTGAGCTTCTTCTCGTGGAACGGGATCGGGGACGTGGAGTTCGTCGGCCTCGCCAACTACGTGCACATGCTCACGCACGATGACGTGTTCTGGAGGTCCTTCCTCAACGCGATCGGCTACCTCGCGATCTGCCTCGTGCTCCAACTCGGGGGCGCGCTCGTCGTCGCAAGCCTTCTCCTCTCGCTCCGCCGCGGGCGCGAGCTCGTCAAGACCCTGTACCTCCTCCCGGCCGTCATCTCGACCGTCGCGATCGCGTTCCTCTTCGAACGGATCTACTCGCTCGACCCGGTCGGCCTGCTCAACCAGGTGCTCTCGTGGCTCGGCCTCGGGGCGCTCGAACGGCCCTGGCTCTCGGACGTCAACACCGTCCTCGCCGCCGTCTCCGCCCCCGAGGGCTGGCGGTTCACGGGCCTCTACATGCTCATCATCTACGCGGCACTCCTTGCGGTGCCGCGCGAACTCGAAGAGGCCGCGATCCTCGACGGCGCCTCCCGCTGGCAGCTCTTCACGAAGATCCGCTTCCCGTACATCCGGCCCGTGTGGATCACGACGACGATCATGGCGACGACGTACGGCCTCCGCGGCTTCGACATCCCCTACCTCATGACCAACGGCGGTCCCGGCCAGTCCTCCGAGCTCGTCACCACCTACATGTATAAGACAGCGTTCACGAGCACGGACTACGGCTACGCGAGCACGATCTCGGTCTTCATCGTCGCCGAGTGCCTCGTCGCGGTTGGCCTCATCGTGCTCATGCTGAGGCGAAAGGCGGACGCATGATCACGCACCCAGCCCCGGCCGCGGTTCGCACCGCTGCACCGCAGCCCTCCCCCGCGGCGGCGCGGCGCCGTCGTCGTTCGCGCCCCAACGTCTACAAGACGCTCTCGCGCGTGCTCGTCATCGTGATCGTCATCGCACAGGTCTACCCGCTCGCATGGCTCTTCATCACGAGCCTGCGGACCGAGCAGGACTTCGCGTCCGGGAACCCGTTCGCGCTCCCGAGCGCGCTGACCCTGGACAACTACGCGCGGGCGTTCGCCGTGGGGAACCTCGGGCAGAACATCCTCAACAGCTTCATCGTGACGATGGGCGCGAACCTGCTCATCGTCGTGCTCGGCATGATGGCCGCGTACGCGATCCAGGTCCTCGGCTTCCGGCTCAGCAAACTCGTCCGTGCCGTGTTCCTCATGGGCATCATCGTGCCCGTGCAGATCGCGCTCGTGCCGCTCTTCATCGACTATTCGAAGATCGGCCTGCTCGACACGTACCAGTCGATGATCATCCCGCTTGCCGGGTTCGCGCTGCCGATGTCCGTGTACCTGTTCTCGTCCTTCTTCGAGTACATCCCTCGGGAGACGTACGAAGCCGCGTCGATCGACGGCGCCGGGCCGTACCGGATCTTCGGGCTCATCACGCTGCCGCTCTCGCTCAACACCGTCGTCACCGTCGTGCTCGTCAACAGCATCTTCATCTGGAACGACTTCATCTTCGCCAACACCTTCGTGCTCACCGAGGGCCTCAAGACGATTCCGCTCGGGCTGCAGAACTACATCGGCGCGATGGGCAAGACCGACTGGACGGCGACGTTCGCGGCCGTGTGCGTGACCGTCACGCCGCTTCTGCTCGTGTTCCTCGTGCTCAACAAGGCCATGATCCAGGGCCTCGAATCCGGGGCGACGAAGGGATGACGCCCGCGCGCCCCGCGACGCTCCGCGAGGTCGCCGAGGCGGCGGGGGTCTCGCCGTCGACCGTCTCCCTCGTGGTCAACAAGAAGAAGGACGCGCGGATCTCGGCCGAGACCCGGCGCCGCGTCCGGGACGCGATCCGAGACCTCGGCTACCGGCCGAACGCGCTCGCGAAGACCCTCGTGAGCGGGAGCTCACGGTTCATCGGCCTCGTCGCGGACGCGATCGCAACTACCCCGTTCGCCGGCCAGATCATCCACGGCGCCCAGGACGAGGCGTGGAAGCACGGCTACGCGCTCCTCATCGCGAACACCGAGGGCAACAGCGACCTCGAGAAGGACGCGATCACGATGATGCTCGAGCACAAGGTGCGCGGCATCCTCTACTCGACGTGGTTCCACCGCGTCACCGAGATCCCCGAGGCGCTGCGCGAGGCGGACTTCGTGCTCGTGAACTGCTTCGCGGCCGAGGACGGCGTCCGCGCCGTCGTACCGGACGAGGCGCAGGGCGGCCGCGAGGCGACCGAGCTGCTCATCCGGGCGGGGCATCGGCGGATCGCGTTCATCAACGCGACGATCCCCGCACCCGCGAAGGACGGACGGCTTGCGGGGTACCGGGCAGCGCTCGACGACGGCGGGCTGGCCTTCGACCCCGCGCTCGTCCTCGAGGCGTACCCCGACCAGGAGGGGGGCTACGACGCCGTCCCTGCGCTCCTCGCGCTCGGGGCCACGGCGGTGTACTGCTACAACGACCGCATGGCCGCGGGCCTCTACGACGGCCTGCGCGAGCGCGGAGTCTCCGTGCCGGGCGATCTCTCCGTGGTCGGCTTCGACAACCAGGAGGTCATCGCGGCCCACGTACGCCCGCCGCTCTCTACCGTCGCGCTCCCCCACGACGAGCTCGGCGCCGCGGGGATCCGCCTCCTGCTGGGGCTCGACTCGCCCGAGGAGTCGATCGTGAAGGTCGAGTGCCCGCCCGTCGAACGGGCCTCGGTTGCGGCGACGGACGCAGCGTTCACCACTCCGCCGGACGCCGCGCGCTGAGCGGCCACGTTCGCTGGACGAACGAGCGTCCCCGGCGGGTGGCCGGGGACGCTGTCCTTTCCGAGGGTGTATTCCCTACGGCTCAGCCGTTGACGATGGTGAAGCTCTCAACACCGCAGGCAGACGAGGCCGTGAGGTTGTTGCTGTCACCTGAGTAGCTGGACGCCCAGCGCCACGTCCCGGCCGTGATGGCGTGGAAGGTGGAGTTGGCGGTGCTGTAGGTGCCGTTCCCGTTGACGCTCACCGTTTGGCTCAGCACCGGGGTCCCCGAGCACGTCGCGTCGCTCGGAGCGTACAGGTTGAAGGTGACCGTCCCGGTGGGGCTGAATCCGCCGGACAGCGTGAAGTTGTCGTTCGGGATCAGATCCTGCGCGGTGGCCACGGTCGGCTGCGCTTTGTTGACCACGACCTGCTCTGCCGTGCAGGGGCTCGTGGCGCCGTTGTTGTTCGCGTCACCGCTGTACACCGCCTGCCAGTAGTAGGTACCTGCGGTGTTGAACGTGATCGCGTTCGAACCGGGCACCACGCCGTTGATGACGCTCACGGTCCCGGCATCCTGGGCACCCGCCGTGCAGGTGTCGTTGGTGTAGACGGTGTAGGTCACGGTGCCGCCCGCTGTGGACGTTGCCCCGGTGAGAGTGGCGGAATCCTGGACGGAGCCACCGAGATCGACCGTCGTGGCGGACAATGTCGTACCAATGGTGGGGCTGGCGTTGATGTGGTTGGTGTAGGTGCAGTCGACGTTGCCGCCCGCACCCATCTGGACGCTCAGGGTGGCCCCGTTGATCGTGACGCTCGTGTTCGCTCCGGTCACCGTGCCGCATGTGAGGCTCTTGAGCGTCCAGCCCGCCGCCGTCTGTGCTGCCGTGAGATTCTCGGTGATCGTCGACGTTCCAGGTTGGATGCCGGTGTATTGCTTCTGCCCGCCGTTGCTCAGCGTGAAGCCGGCGGTCCCGATCTGGCCTGTGGGAGCGTAGTTGAAGGTCGAGTCTCCGTTCTCTGTCACCTTGTGGATCGTGATCATCCCACAGTTGGAGATCGACACGGGGATAGGTGCGATGAAGTCCTTGATCTCGGCGGTGAACGAGGACGAGGACCGGCTCTTGGCGAACGCGCTGCCGAATGCCTCGCAGGTCCCCTGGGGGAACACGCCGGCGGCGGTCAGGTCAATCGATGCCTCGCCGAAGAGGCCCACGCCCAGTTGCGCTTGCGGGGTTTGGAGCGGATCCGCCACCGGAACTGTATTGACGGCGCCTTCGGACGACGACGAACCCAGGGTGGTGTGGCTGCCCCAGCAGGGCAGCGAGTTAGCGGAGAAGCACTGGCTCACTGTGTTGCCCGCGGCAGCAGTAAGCCATCTGTTGATGCCCAGGGTCGGGGTGCCGCTGCCGGAGAAATCGTAGGTGACCAGGACGTCGCCTGCTGTCCGGTTGAGGGTCACAGGCCCCGTGGTCGTGCTGGCGAAGCCCGACGTGGGGTTTTGGTTGATTTCGAAGTCGAGGTTGGCGTTGCCGATGTTGACCAGGCGTTCCCACGCCAGATAGAGGTAGGTGTGGCCGTTGCCTGCCGTCTCGGACGCCTCGTAGAACCTCGTGAGATCGTTCTTGTTGGGCGGAATGGAGCCGGTCACGACGGACACGTTGGAATTGTCTTCTTTCGTTCCTTGTCCGAAGGAGTTGTCTCCACTGCCCGACGGCAAATCGATGCCCTTGTGGACGCCTGCCACGTTGTTCCAGTCGGTGTCGCCTGCAGTATTGGTGATCAGGTTCCCGTCATTGCCTTCGAACGTGCTGCCAGCAAGGTTCGCCTGCGCTGCGGTGGCCCCGCTGAGGACCAGGGCCAGACAGGCGATACCAGCGCCCAGTTCTGTGATTGTTCTGTTTCTCATGGGATGCTCATTTCCGAATAAGCAATAGCGTGTGTGCGGCGGATAAGTTTCATAGGACGGCTGTTCCGGGGAACGAATCCGCGGCGGGCGTTCGCCGCTGCGGGCCGGCCCTCAGACAGCCGAGAAACGGGCACCGCACAGGCGGCATCGCCCTATGAGCCCGCTGAATCCAGCGAGCTGCGCTCCCCAGCGCCCCGCGACGGCCGGCCGGTGCGGGCCGTCACGGCGGTCATCGGCAGCAGGGCCGGAAAGGTTACTCACCGAATACAGAAGACTCTCGCGAGGACGGCGCGCTGGCATCGACGACCCGGTCCCCAGCCTCGAGCAGCTCCGCGACGGCGAGCTCGGTCCGCACATGTGAGGGACCCGCCCGCGCGCGGCGAAGACGCGCTCCCCAGGGAGCGGGGGCAGGTATAAGGGAGACTGCCTGCGTATTGGACCAAATACTCGCCGCCTCTTTTTCGGGTACTTGCTTCTCATGCGGCTCTCGATCCCGCCATGTAGGGTTTTATTTGAAGCGCACGAAACGAGTATTTGGGACTTAGACTTCCGTCGGCCTGAAAGTCGGGTAGACGATCTTGCCGGTTGAGGCGTGTTCTTCTTTTACTGAATGAGGGCATCGCCTTTGCCTGCCGGCCGATGTTGCCTTTGGCGCAATGCTGCTCGCCTGCGCCCGAAAATTCAACGCCTAAAGGTTTCATGATGCGCGGACTTTCAAACAGGACAAGCAGGAACGGGGCAGGAGCCGCAACCGCGGCTCCGTTCGCCGGGCGGCCCGCCGCTCAGGGCAAAGCCTCGGCCCGAGAAGCGGTTCGCGGCGTCCGCCTCCTGGCGGGGCTGCGGCTGTGGAGGCGCGAGCGGTTGGGACGGCTCGCGCGTTTTGCGGCGGTCGGGGCCAGCGGGGTTTTGGTGAACCTGGGGGCCTTGGCGCTGTTGCTGATGGCCCACGTCGGTTCCCGGATCACGGGCGGCGAGGCGCTCAGCGCGATCATGGCCACCCAGGTTGCGATCGGATGGAATTTCACCCTGACCGAGCGGTGGGTTTTCACAGGGCACCGCGGTCACTGGCTGCGGCGGTTGTTTCCATTCTGGGCGCTCAGCTGCGCGACGCTGCTCGCTCAACTGCCGCTCGCGGCCACCCCGCTGCCCTGCGCAGCCGGCTCGGCCGGCACTGCAAGCCGCCGAGTCGTCGGCTCCGCGCCGCGTTCCTTGCGGCCGCGCTCCTCATCCCTTCCGCGGCAGCGGGACATGCCGATGCCAGCCCGCCATCACCGCCGACTCCGTCGCTGGAGCAGGTGAACAACGCCATCGCCTTGGCAGAGGGCTACCTCGACGGGCTGTACAAGCCGCTGCCGAACGGGCAAGCCGTGCAGAGCGAGTACTACGGCCTCCCGCTGCGGGTCTACTTCAGCGGGTATGACCATTGGGTGCTGCTCGGGCAGGGTCGCGCGGGTGACTGCATGCCCGGATGTACCGGCGCCACCTCGATCACGGCCGTCGCAGCCAGCGCCACTACTGAGACCTACAGGGTCTCCTTCGCCAGTCCCACGACACCGGACGCGCTCCGCGTCACCGTGTCCCTGGACTGGGCCGCCGCACCCGGCCAATTCAGCGTGACCGTCTCCAACCCACAGCTGACCGACAAGGGCACGAGCGCGCAGCTGTGGCTGGACGAGGAGCCGCTGGCAACGTACTCGCCCGGCGACAGCACCGCCCCCGTGGTCCGGTCCTTCCCAACGGCTGAGCGCAGCCTGCTGCGAAGCCTGCGCTACACCGTCCGTCACGCCACTCAGGAGGCCTACCTGTACGCGGCCCTCCGCGGCGACGGCGTCCGCGCGGACCGACTCGCGAGCTTCCTTCGGGCCAACGGCTTCACCCCGGGAGTGGACCTCCGCGCCACGATCTTCGGAGCGGGCCAGCAGCTCCCTGATGACCTGCCGTTCGTTGCTTCCGGGTCCGACAACGCCTACGCCGATTGCGACCACCAACCGGCTGCGGGCACGACCGCCTACCCCTATACCAGCAAGGTCTGCCTGCTGGGCGTGGACACGTTCCTGCTGGCTGGCCGTTTCGATCCGTTCCTCCAGGCGACCCAGGCCCTCCAGACCCTGACCAAGGACGGCGACCCACATCGGGGTTACCCGGTCCTCGTCTCCCTTGGACTGCAGGGCGGCACGCCGACGGAGACCGCCGATCACCTTGAGCAGCTGTGGGCCACTCTTGGCTATGGCATCCCACCCTGTACGCCTCTTGGCTGCGAACTCAACCGAGCGTCCAGGCTGCGAACTTTCGTCTTCGGCTCCCTAGAGGCAATGCTTGGCTACCAGTATGGGCAGGTCAGTCGGCAGAGTTACGCCGACGCGGTCGCCGCGAATGCGATCGCCGACCAGATCGGACCTTCTGGGACCATCAGGACAGCAGGCGGCACGATAGTGCGCCCCGTGGAAGCGGGGGCATTCCCGGTCAACTGGACCGCCGACCACCGTTTCGTGCCGACCAGCGGCCTCACCCAATGGGCGAGCGACATGCTGTCGATGCCGCCGGAGTACGCCGGGGCCATCGTCTCGGACGCGGAGACAACCTTTGACGGATACGCCTTCCTCGTCACCTACCGCTGTGCCCGTTTCGCAGTCGGCTGCGCCGACAACGGCTGACTCGTGGCTCGGGGCGATGTGCGGGGGTTACGGCCAGCCCGGAGAGGCTGAAGGTGATCGGCCGGACATCATGGTTCGGGTGATGCCGGGGGTGCCGCCGGAGCCGGGTGCGATGCTCGGGAACGCCGGAGGACTGGAGGCGGACAGCCGGTCGCTGACCGTCAGGCCTGCAGTGGCCGAGATGCTGGCCTTTCGGGAAGTCCCCTGGATGCGGAGCGCGTAAGGGCCTGCCTGGGTCGACGTCGTCGTCGACACCTTGAGGGTCGAGTAAGCCTTGCCCCAGGCTGTGACATTCACGCTGGCCGGCGAGAAAGCCGCAGTCGATGCACTGGGCAGGGAAGAGACGGACATCGTCACCGTGCCGGCGAAGCCGTTCTGTGATGTGATGGTGATGCTGTACACCGCGCTGGACCCGGGTGCCACCGAGCGTCCGGCGGGCCAGGTCTGGACGCTGAAGTCCGGCTTGGCCGCCGTGCCCGCCGCGAAGAGCGTTCCTGCGGGCAGCATGATCCCGAGCAGACTGATAAATGCGGCCCTGAGCGCCGTCCTGCCTGCGCGCGACCACACAGCCAGGAGTTCCTTCGAACGTCTCACTTCTCGCACTCCCCTCTGTCGGTTCCTCATCGACTCCGCGGTCCGGACGACTTCAGGGACGTCGGCTCGCGGGGGGCGCTGTTGACGCCGCCGCGGTGCCGGGAACGGTCGGGGGAAGGGTCCGAGACGCTGCCGAGGCCTGGGGTGCCGGATGGTCCGTTGAGGGGGCTGCGCCCTGGCCTCCTTGGTCGGAATCGCGGACCGCTTGGCCGGGGGGCACGGCCGGGCGCTGGTCGTGGCCGGTCGCATGCATGTCTGCGGGCGCGCCCGGCAGCGGTGACGGATGCTGGTCCGGGCGGGCGCCGGTCAGGGTTCCGACCAAGAAGGCGGCAGCGTCTCCGGCGGCGTGGCGGAAGCCCTGGTCGGCTGCCGCCACGCCGCCCCCAGCAAGGCTGAGGCAGGCGGCGACCGCTAGGGCGGTCAGACCGCCGCCCCGCCTGCCCCGCCGATGACGCCGGGACCCAGGGCTGCCCCCGCCGCGTGCCCCTCCAGGGTCCAGCCGGACGATGTTCCCGCTCGCGGACGAACCCGCATCGTCGGCATCGAGAAGGGCGGCGAGGGCTGCGGACGGCACCGGCGGCGCTCCCGCGCCCAGCGCACGCAGTTCCAGCAGGACCGGTACGAGGCGATCAGCGTCGCCGTCGAGACCCGACTCGGCCAGCAGCGATCGGATCGAGTCCCCCCGCGAGGACACGCCCTGGATGGGCAGGGCCATGGCCGGGTCCTGATATTCGTCGTTCATGGCGCGACCCGCTCGATCAGCGAGAGCCGGTTGCGCAGGTTCAGCAGGGCGCGGCGCTGGAGCTGCTTCACTGCTCCGACGCTGCGGCCCGTGACGGCCGCCGTCTGCTCCAACGACAGGTCCGCGACGATGCGCAGCGTGATCACCTCGCGCTGGTCTTTGCTCAGCCCGTGCAGCAGTTCCAAGATCCCCTCCTGGGAGTCAGATCCGAAAGCCTCGTCCTCGGCCGAGGCCGAGGTCCGGGCGTCCACGGCGGGATCGTATTCCGCCATCCGCGGCGCCTTTGCGCGCTGCCTGCAGTAGTCCACGTACCGGGCGTGGGCGATGGTGAACACGAGAGTCCTCAGTCCTTCGGCCCCTCCCGTGACCGACCCGATCCGGGGGTACAGGGCCAGAAACACGTCCTGGGTGACAGCTTCCGGATCGGCGACACCGTGCGATCTCAGGTAGCCCCGAACCACGGGAGCGAGCTCCCGGTATGCCTCGGAGAAGAGCAATGCCGCCCCGGAGTCATCGGGCGGACCCGCGCAGTCCGCCTCGGTTCGCGCACGCATTCCCTACCCCCCTCAAGGCGGCCGACACCGATCGATGCGCGCCCGTCCCAGAATCGCGGTGGCCCCGTCCTGTTGGCCGGTTCGTCCACCTTCGCACCAGCCAAGGGACCGTGTGATGCGTAGCCGATACTCGTATTCCGCCCCGCGCGGCGGTGGGACTACCCGGATTCGGCCTCGGTCACTCAGGTGGCTACTTGGGCGCAGTGCGAGGCGCTGCGGCGCTGGTGATGCCTAGCCGCGGGCTTTCGCCCCGCGCTTCGGATCGTCCGGCGTCGCGTCCTCGCCGTGACCGTGACCACCAGGCGTCGCCGTGTCGCTGGGGCGGTGGTCACCGGACTTGCCCGGCGGGGCGACCTTGGCGCAGAAGTCGGTGATGTTCGCCGCCCCCTTGGCCGCCTTCGCCAGAGAGGCGAACGCGGCAGAGGAGGCATCGAGACCGCCGTGGGTGAAGGCCGTGCACAGGCCAAACGCTTCTGGCCCGGTGGCGTCCGGGCCCACGTGGGCCGAGGTCGGGCTCGGCTTGTCCGTCGGGGCGGCAGTCGGTGCCGCTGAAGGAGGAGGGGCGCCGATCAGGGAGTGGGCTTCCTGCTGCAGCGGTTCGGGGAGCGACCCCGTGTAGGCGGCCGCCGCAGTGCCCCCGGCGGCGAGGGCGCTGGCGGCCAAAGCGCCGGCTGCGATCTTGCTGGTGACCAGCGCGGTGAAGAATGACATGACACCCTCCGCGTGAGAACAGTGATCGAACGACGGCGGCCTGCCTTTCCTGCGGGCCGTCACCGCGGTCATCGGCACAGCGCCCGGAAAGGTTACTCCTTGGCATTCGGGTTCAAGACCGGATGGCACTGACGAAGGAGAGCCCGCGAAACTGCGGTGACGCTCAGCCTTCGGCGAGCAGCGCCGTCGTCCGGTATGGGATGACAGTGCGGAGGATCATGCGTGTCGACGTGCGGGTAATCCCCGGGCACAAGCGGATCTCCTCCGAGACGCGGTAGAGGTCGTCGGGGCTCGTCGCGACGACGCGGATCAGGAGGTCTGTATCTCCCGCGGGCGCGAGGCACTCGAGCACTTCGGGGATCTCGCGGAGCCCCGTGATGGCAGCGTCGATCTGGCTCTGGTCGAGCTCGGCCGCGACCTCGGCGGATACGCCGCGGCCAAGGGCCGCAGCGTCCACCCTCGTACTGTGCGTCCTCAAGGCGCCACTCGCCGTCATGCGCTCGAGCCGTGACTGGACCGTTCCGCGAGCAAGGCCGAGTCGCTGTGCCAGGACCATGATCGGCAAGCGCGGATCGTCGTCGAGCGCGAGGAGGATCCGCCGATCGGTCGCGTCGAGCTGCTGCATTCTGATCACTTCTTCCGCCTTGTGCCCCGCTCAGCTGGTCAGATCGACCAGTCTACGCTGAGACTCTTGCCCCAAGTGCGAGTCTATTGCTGCAATATTGGCAGTCCACCCGAAGGCCCACCGGCTCGACGGCGGAGGCTGCGGGTCCCTAGGCACACCACCCGAGGGATTCGGACAGGGGCATTCACCGGCCCCGCCTACTTGTTCACACACTTCGAAAGCCCCTGACCCGGCCGCGCTGAGCGGCCGCACCAGGGGCTTTCGCGCGACTGCGATCCGAGCGCGCCGGCGTCAGCCCCGGCCGTAGATGCGGTGCGAAAGCTCGGCGGCCACGCGCGCGACCTGCCCCGCGAGCTCGTCCCGCTCCTCGCCTGGCACCTTCTCGCCGAGGAAGGTCACGGCGACGGCCGCCGTCGGCCATCCTGCGTGGTCCTTGACCGCGGCGGCGACGGACGCGAAGCCGGACGTGACCTCGCCGTCCTCGGTCGCGTAGCCGCGCTGGCGCACCTGGTCGAGGGCGGACTGGAGCGCAGAGTAGCTGCGGATGTGCTCGCCCTCCTCGGTCCGCTCGCTGAACGCCGCGGCATTCGGGTAGAGCGCGCGGACCTGCGACTTGGGCAGCGCGGCGAGGATCGCACGCCCGCTCGCGGTGAGGTGGCTCGGGAGGCGGACGCCGACGTCGGTCACGAGCGACGGGCGGTTCTTGGCGCGCTCCTCGACGATGTAGAGGACGTCGCGGCCGTGGAGTACAGCGAGGTGGGCACTCTCTCCGATCGAGTCCACGAGGGACGCGAGCATGGGCCGGCCGAGGCGGGAGAGCGGCTCCTGCCGCGAATACGCGCTCGAAAGCTCGAAAGCCCCGATGCCGAGCCCGTACCGCCGCTCCTCCTCGAGGTGCATGACGAAGCCGTTCTCCTCCATGACCGCGAGAAGGTGGTACACGGTAGAGCGCGGAAGGCCGAGCGTCGCGGCAATGCTCGCGGCTGGCTGCGGGCCGCGCCGGGACGCGAGCAGCCGCAGGATGCGCAGCGTGCTCTCGGCGGCGGGGACCTTGGACTTCGCGGCAGCTTCGGTGGGCATGGAACCTCTGGGAGTGTCTGGAATACCGAACTCCAGTGTGACAGCCGACGACGGCGCCCCGCACCTCCCGCCGTCGTCGGCCGTCTGCGATACCGGACACATTCGCCGTCTGCGATCCGAGACACCGAAAGCGGTGACGACACTCACAGCCCCCTCTCGCACAGGCACAGTGGAAGGGAATCCTTCCCAGCGACGTGAGGAACCCATGCAGTCGTCACCCGCCGCGCTCAGCCGCGGCCTGAACGTCCGGCACATCCGTTTCATGGCCTTGGGCTCGGCGATCGGGACCGGCCTGTTCTACGGCTCCGCCTCCGCGATCCAGGCCGCGGGCCCCGCCGTCCTCATCGCGTACATGATCGCGGGCGCCGCCGTGTTCATGGTCATGCGCTCGCTCGGCGAGATGGCCGTGCGCCACCCCGTGGCGGGCTCGTTCAGCCAGTACGCGGGCCGCTACCTCGGGCCGCTCGCGGGCTTCGTGACCGGCTGGACGTACGTCTTCGAAATGGCGATCGTCGCGATCGCGGACGTCACCGCTTTCTCTATCTATGTGGGCTTCTGGTTCCCGGACACTCCCCGCTGGATCTGGATTCTCGCCGTCATCTTCTTCCTGACGGGGGTGAACCTGCTGAGCGTCAAGGTGTTCGGCGAACTCGAGTTCTGGTTCACGCTCGTCAAGGTGCTCGCGATCGGCGCGATGATCGTGGGCGGCGCCGCGCTGATTGTCTTCGGCATTCAGCTCGGCGGGCAGCAGCCCGGGCTCGGGCATCTCGTGGACCACGGCGGCTTCATGCCGAACGGCTTCGGCGGGATGCTCGCGGCGTTCTCCGTGGTGGTCTTCGCGTTCGGCGGCGTCGAGACGATCGGCGTCACGGCGGGCGAGGCCTCCGACCCCAAGCGCGCGATCCCCCAGGCCGTCAACACCGTGCCCGTCCGCGTACTCCTGTTCTACGTTCTGACGCTCACGGTCCTCATGAGCCTGTTCCCGTGGTCCGAGGTCGGCTCGAACGGCAGCCCATTTGTCCAGATCTTCGACGGCCTCGGGGTGCCCGGCGCCGCGAACGTGCTCAACGCCGTCGTCATCACGGCCGCGCTCTCGTCGATCAACTCGGACATCTTCGGCGCCGGCCGCGTCCTGTTCGGGCTCGCCCAGCAGGGGCACGCGCCGTCGTCCTTCGGCAAGGTCTCGAAGCGCGGGGTGCCGTGGCTGACCGTGGTGGTCATGACGGGCGTGCTGCTCGTGGGTGTGGTGCTCAACGCCGTGATTCCAGAGGACGTGTTCCTCGTCATCGCGTCGATCGCGACGTTCGCGACCGTGTGGGTGTGGGCCATGATCCTCGCGAGCCACGTCGCGATGAAGCGCGAGATCCGGAAGTACGCCCTCGCGCCGTCGGAGTTCCCATCGCCCCTGTGGCCCGCCGCGTCGATCGCGGCGATCGCCTTCATGGCGCTCGTCATCGGGCTGCTGGGCTGGTTCGAGGAGACGCGCGTGGCGCTCGTGGTGGGCGCGGCGTGGCTCGCCCTGCTCTGGGGCGCGTTCGCGCTGTGGGTCCGGGGCGACGGACGACGGCGCCCGGCCCTCCGCGACGAGACGTCGCCGCTGCCGGTGGTCGCCGCGGGCGAGGTTCGCGAGGAGGTCGGTTCGGGACGCTAGGCGTCCGGAGGCCTGCGCGCGGCGCGCCGGGCCACAGGTGCTGCCTTCAGCCGCATCTCCGTGCGAAACGTCCCACGGACGTGCGGGCCAGGGCAGCACCTGCCCGTCACGGAGCGACGTTCCCGCGCGTCACACTGGCGTTTGACATGTCCAATTGACACGATCATGCTGCCGGGCCTTTCCGGGCCTCTGAGGCCCAGGGAGCGGCCCGGCGGCTGCATCTTCCATGACCGCCCTCAGAGAGGCCACGCCATGTCCCAGCACTCCGACTCCACCACCGCTCCCTACCCCTCCGGAAACCTCCAGCCGCAGACCGTTCCGGGGAAGACCCTCGGGATCGTCTCCGTGATTCTCCCGTTCGTGGGCTTCGGCCTCATCGGCCTGATCCTCGGCATCGTCGCGAAGTCCCAGTCGAAGAAGGCCGGCGCCAAGAACACGCCCGCCGTCGTCGGCATCGTGCTCGGCGCGATCAGCGTTGTCGTCGGCATCATCGTGACGATCGCGATCATCGTCGGCATCGGCGCGGTCGCACAGCAGTGCCAGCAGCTCGGCCCGGGCACGCACCAGATTGGCGCGAGCACCATCACCTGCGGAAGCTGATTTTCGAAGCGCTACCGTCTACCCAAAGGATAAAGTCCCCTCCTCGCCCAGAAGTCCGCTTAAGGGGGACTTGACAGCGAGGAGGGGACTGCGGTTCGCGGGGAGGGGACCGCCCGAGCACCGAGGCGGCTCGCCGGGCCCGCTACCGCGCCGACCAGCCACCGTCCATCGTGTAGCTCGCGCCGGTGACCATGCCGGCGTCGTCCGAGGCGAGCCAGCACGCGAGGGAGGCGACCTCCTCCGGCTCGACGAGCCGCTTGATCGCCATCTCGGTGAGCATGACCTTCTCGAGGACCTCGCCCTCGGAGACGCCGTGCATCGCCGCCTGGTCCGCAATCTGCCGCTCCACGAGGGCCGTCCGCACGTATCCGGGATTGATGCAGTTCGAGGTCACGCCGTGCGGGGCGCCCTCGAGCGCGGTGACCTTCGAGAACCCCTCGAGCGCATGCTTCGCCGTCACATAGGCGCTCTTGAAGGCCGAGGCCCGGATCCCGTGCACCGAGCTGAGGTTGATCACCCGGCCCCAGCCGTGCTCGTACATGTGCGGGAGCGCGGCCCGGGTCAGAAGGAACGGCACCTCGACCATGAGGCGCTGGATCTGCCGGAAGTCCTCGGGCGCGAACTCGTGGATCGGCGCGACCTTCTGGATCCCGGCGTTGTTGACCAGGATGTCGCAGTCGAGGGGCAGCGTCTCGAGCGGCGCGGTGTCGAGGAGGTCCACGGTCCACGCTTCGCCGCCGAGGTCTGCGGCGAGCTTCTCCGCGGCGTCGCCGTCAAGGTCCGCGACGACGACGGCGGCGCCCCTCTCCGCGAGCCCCCTCGCCACGGCGGCTCCGATCCCCGCGGCTCCCCCGGTCACGAGGGCCTTGCGCCCGGCCAATCCTCCGCCCACGCGAGGCGCGCTCATGCGCGGGCCTCCGCATCGCTCGGGGCGGCCGCCGTGCGGGCGGCGTCCGCGGCGTCGAGCGCGTGGAGCGACGCCCCGCGCGTCTCGCGCAGGGCCAAGACGGCGGCCGCCGTGATGACGCCCGCGATCGCGAGATACACCGCCGTCGGCCACCACGAGCCAGTCGCCTTGAGCCACTCCGTCGCGAAGACGGGGGCAAGAGAGCCCGCGACGATCGAGGTGACCTGATAGCTGATCGAGACGCCCGAGTAGCGCATGCGGGTCGGGAACATCTCGGCCATGATGGCGGGCTGGCCGGCGTACATGAGGGCGTGGAAGACGAGGCCCACGATGATCGTCACGAGGATGACCCAGGTGTTCTTCGTGCCGAACGCCGGGAAGGCCCAGAGCCCCCACGTTCCGCCGAGGATGGCCCCCACAAGGTAGATGGGCTTGCGGCCCACGCGGTCCGCGAGTCGCCCGATCAGCGGGATCACCGCGAAGTGGCACAGGTGTGCTATCGCGATGACGCCGAGGATCGCGCCCGTGTTCATCTTGAGGCCCGTGCCAAGGTACACGATCGAGAACGTGACCACGAGGTAGTACATGATGTTCTCCGCGAAGCGCAGCCCCATGCCGGTCAGCACGCCGCGCGGATAGCGCTTGAGCACCTCGAGGACGCCGTAGCCCGCGGCCTTCTCGGAGTCGAGCTCGGCCTTCGCCGCCTGGAAGATCGGCGCGTCGGCGATCTTGGTGCGGATGTAGTAGCCGACGAGGACGACGACGGCGGAGAGCCAGAACGCGACCCGCCAGCCCCAGGCGAGGAAGCCCTCGGCGGGGAGCACCGTCGTCATGATCCACAGGACGAAGGTCGCGAGGACGTTGCCGACGGGCACCGCAGCCTGCGGCCACGATGCCCAGAACGCCCGCTGCGAATCGGGCGCGTGCTCCGCGACGAGCAGCACGGCGCCGCCCCACTCGCCGCCGAGCGCGAGGCCTTGGATGAAGCGGAGCGTGACCAGCAGGATCGGGGCCCAGACGCCGGCCTGCTGGTACGTCGGGAGGCAGCCCATGAGCACGGTCGCGACGCCGATGAGCATGATCGTGATCTGGAGCGTCTGCTTGCGGCCGAGCCGGTCGCCGATCTGCCCGAACACGACGCCGCCGAGCGGGCGGGCCACGAAGCCGACGGCGTAGGTCAGGAACGCGGCGATGATGGCGTCGTACTCGTTGCCCATCTTGGGCAGGAGAATCTTGTTGAAGACGATCGTGGACGCCGTCGCGTACAGGAAGAAGTCGTACCACTCGACGACCGTTCCGGCCATCGACGCGGAGACGATCTTGGTGAGAAGCGGCCTGTCGGCGGTCGCGCCGCCCGAGCGCTGCGTTGAGCTCATGGGTCCCTCCGGTGTCTGCTCTGACACGTGCTTGACCCAGCCAGTATTGCTGCGCGAATTTGCGGCATCAATGACCAGTACCGCAAGGTAACCGTGCATTTTTGCAGATTGGACCCTAATGTTGGCCCATGACCGCTCCATCGCCGGACCAGCTCCTCGTGCTCCTCGAGGTCTCACGGGCCGGCAAGTTCACGACGGCGGGCGAAACGCTCGGGCTCAACCACACCACGATCGCGCGCAAGATCGCCGCCCTCGAGAAGGCCCTCGGCGGTCGAGTCCTCGCCCGTGCGGCCGGCGGGTGGGAACTCACACCCCTCGGCGAGCGCGCGGTGGGCGTCGCCGCCCAGGTCGCGGACGCCGTCGCCCGTTTGGCACCGGGCGCCGACGATCCGGTGACTGGCGTCGTGCGGATGACGGCGACAGACGGGTTCAGCGCGTATATCGCCTCCCCCGCCGTCGCTGAGCTGCGCCGCGAGCACCCGGGCCTCGCCGTCGAGCTCGTCACCGTGACGCGGCGCGCGCTCCAGCAGCGCTCGGGCGTGGACATCGAGGTGGTCGTGGGCGAGCCGCAGGTGCACCGGGCCGAGGCGATCCGGCTCGGCGAGTACACGCTCGGCATGTATGCGTCGCGCGATTATCTCGCGCAGCACGGCACGCCGCGGACTCCCGAGGAGCTTGCCCGCCATGGGCTCGTCTACTTCGTGGACTCGATGCTCCAAGTCGACGACCTCGACGCGCCCCGCCGCCTCGCCCCGGACATGCAGGACGGGCTCACGTCCACGAATGTGTTCGTGCACGTCGAGGCGACGCGCGCCGGCGCCGGGATCGGCTTCCTGCCGTGCTTCATGGCGGACCGCCACGGCGACCTCGTGCGGCTACTGCCCGACTATTTCCGCGAGCAGCTTCCGTACTGGATGGTCGTGCGGCCTGACGCGATGCGGCAGCCGGCCGTCGCCGCCGTCGTCGGCGCGCTCCGGCGGAAGGTCGCGGAGCTGCGGCCAGTGCTCATGGGAAACCCCGAGGGGACAGCCGACGACGGCGGGTGAGTGGCCACGCGTCGAGCGAGAGGTGGCCACGCGTTCCCCAATGCGTGGCCAGATCTCGCCTAACGCGTGGCCACGTCTCAGCGCTGGGCCGGGAGGACGTGGACGCCGGAGCGATCCGTCGCGAGGGCGAGAGAGGAGATGTACTGCGGCTCGCCGTCGGGACCCGCCACCGCCGACAGGATCATGTCGGGGCGCTCGAAGTCCAAGCCCGTGACGTGGCACCGGAGGGTCTCGGCGGACGGGTTGCCGTCGGCGTCGAACATCGCGAGGCCCACGCCGTCGTCGCGACGCCGGAGGTAATAGCGGCCCTTCGTCGCGATCGCGAGGAGTGGCGTCGCGACGAACGCGACAAGCACCGCAACCACGGGCGAGTATGGCTGCACACCGGGCCCAAAGGCCCCGAAGAACACCGCGATCGAGAGCCCCGCCGAGAGGATCATCGACACGAAGCCGACCGGGTTGACCGCATACAGCATGCCCCGCCGGAACTCGGGCACCTTGGGCGAGATCTTGAGCAGATACTTGTTGATCCCAATGTCCGTCGCGACCGTGACGACCCACGACATCGCGCAGTTCGCGTAGAACCCCAGAATCGTGTTGAGCACCGAGAACATGTCCGCCTCCATGAGCGCGAGCGCGATGCCCACATTGACGACGACGAACACGAGCCTTCCGGGGTAGCGGCGCGTGAGCCGCGTGAACGAGTTGGTCCACGCGAGCGAGCCCGAGTAGGCGTTGGTGACGTTGATCTTGATCTGCGAGATCACGACGAGGACGACGGCGAGCGTCATCGCGAGCCAGGGCGGCATCATGTCGCGGTAGACGCCCAGGAACTGGTGGACGGGCTCGTTCGCCGTCGCCGCCGCGCCGGGGTCGAGGCGGGCGACGAGGTACACCGCGATGAACAGCCCGATGGCCTGCTTGAGGGCGCCGAACATGACCCAGCCGGGTCCAGCAAGGATCACGGCGCGCCACCACGCACGGCTGTTCTCCGCGGTCTTGGGCGGCATGAAGCGCAGGTAGTCGATCTGCTCCGCGATCTGCGCCATGAGCGAGAGGCACACGCCGGCCGCGAGCATGACCGACGCGAAGTCCATGCCGCCGGGACCCGCGCCGCGGTACGCGAAGAACTCGCCGAGCGAATCCGGGTGGGCCGCGATGAGGTAGACGAGCGGCACGACCATGAGCAGGAGCCAGAGCGGGGTGGTCCAGACTTGGAGCTTCGCTAGGGCGTTCATGCCGAACACGACGAGCGGGATGATGAGCAGCGACGAGATCGCATAGCCG
This sequence comes from Sinomonas terricola, assembly GCF_034931225.1. NCBI lineage: Bacteria > Bacillati > Actinomycetota > Actinomycetes > Micrococcales > Micrococcaceae > Sinomonas > Sinomonas terricola. The sequence goes on along the minus strand of NZ_JAYGGQ010000005.1, from coordinate 186,568 downwards.
ATCCATCGGGGAATCCCGAGCCCAAGCTCGAGGCCCTGCGCCATGATCGAGCCCTCGAGAGCGAAGAAGATGAACGTGAAGACGGCGAAGATGATGTTCGTGAGGATCGAGCCGTAGTAGCCGAAGCCCGAGCCGCGCGTGATGAGGTCGAGGTCGATGTTGTACCGCGCCGCGTAGTACGCGAGTGGGAAGCCGGTCACGAAGATCACGACGGCGGCGACGGCGATCCCGAGGAGCGCGTTCACGGTTCCGTAGGACATGCCAATGTTCGCGCCGATCGCGAAGTCGGCGAGGTAGGCGATCCCGCCGAGCGCGCTCGTCGCGACGACGCCGACGCCCCACTTGCGGTACGAGCGCGGCGCGAAGCGGAGCGTGTAGTCCTCGAGGCTCTCATGCGCCGCCGCGGCGGCCGCACTGCGGCCCTCGCTCTCCAGGGCGCGCGTGGACGTGGTAACGGTCTGGGTCATAGGTCCCTCCGGAGCGTTTGGGGTCTCCGAGGAACCTATCGAGGGTCGTGACAAGCCGTGTCACAGCGTTATTGCATCTATGTAAATTGTCGCGGGGCCGCGCTAGCTCGGATCGCGGCGCGGCGCCGTCGCTCCGATCCATGCCCGGACCCGCGCGTCGTCCCAGAAGTGCGCCGGGACTCCCCCGCCGAGCAGGCGGCGGGTGAGCGCCGCCGTCCCGTCGATCGGGACGCCGCTGCCGGCCATGACGATGTTCCCGAAACGGCGCCCCTTGAGCATCGCCGGGTCCGCGACGAGCGCGACGTGCGGGAACACGGCAGCGATCGACGCCGCCTCCTCGCGCGCCGTCACGAGATCGGGGGCGCTGCCGATGTTGGCCACGAAGAGCCCGTCCGGCGCGAGGAGCCTCTCGGAGGCGCGGAGGAACTCGACCGTCGTGAGGCTGAACGGCGTGCGCGAGCCCGCGAAGACGTCCCGCACCACCAGATCCCGCGTGCCGGGGGTGAGCGACTCGGTCACCGCGCGGGCCTCCCCGACGCGAATCCGGAGGAGCGGGGCTTTCGGCAGATCGAACCACTCGCGCACGTACTCGGCGAGCTGCCCGTCGAGCTCGACGACGACCTGCCGCGAATCCGGGTACCTCGCCGTGAGATAGCGCGGGATCGAGCACCCGCCGCCGCCCTGGTGGAGGGCACGGAGGAGCTGCGTCGTCTCGGGGGGAAGGTGCTCCTCGACGAGGGCGACGATCCAGCGCATGTACTCGAAGTCGAGCCGAAGGGGGTCGCTCAGCACGATGTGCGAGCTCTGCACCCCGTTGATCTTGAGAAGCCAGCCGTCGGGCGAGTCGCCGTCGAGGACGAGCTCCGCGGTACCGGTGTCGATCGGATAGAGCCCCTCAGCCGGGCCTCCCCCAGGCGAGCCGGAGCGCCCGCGCCGGGTCGGGCCCGCTGCCCGGTTGGCGCCGCCCGTGCGACCGGCGCTCATCGCCGCACCATGCGGATCTCGGGGAGCCGGCGGCCGTCGAACTCTTCGACGCGCCCGGCACCGTCGGGGGCGAAGCCGAGCTTCGTGTAGAACGCGATCGCCCGGGGATTGTCCTCGAACACCCATAGGAAGGCCGCACGGCGCCCGATCACCCGGTCCACGAGCGCGTGGGCGAGCCCCGTCCCGTAGGCCTCCGCGAGGACGTACACGGTGTAGACCTCCTCGGCTTGGGGGGCGTCGCCGTCGAGGGCCGGCCCGGCTCCCGCCATCCCGACGATGCGCCCGCGCGAGCAGCCGACCGCGAAGTGCCAGCCGCCGTCGTCGTTCGCCAAGATGCCGCGCCAGCGCTCCGTGCGTTCCTCGTCGCCGCCGAGCGCGGCGAGGAACTCGGGCGAGAGCAGATGCGCGTACGCCTCGCGCCAGCCCTGGTCCTTGACTGCGAGGAGCTCTTCGGCGTCGTCGGGGCCCGCGTCGCGGATCTCGAAGTCCATGGATCCACGCTACCGGGGAGTCAGCGTCAGCGGACGAGGGCGAGCGCGAAGCCGTCCCAGCCCTTCGAGCCGACGGTCTGGATGACGGTCGCGTCGAAAGTCGGCCCGCCGAGGAGTTCGAGCGCTGCCACGATGCTGGGCGCGTTCGTCTCGTCGCGCGCGGGATCGAGGAGCGAGCCCTCCCACACCGCGTTGTCCACGACGACGACCGTCCCGGGCCGCCCGAGGCGCACGGCCCATTCGAGATACGCCGAGTTGTTCTGCTTGTCCGCGTCGATGAACACGAAATCGTACGGCCCCTCAAGCGTGGGGAGGGTCGCGAGGGCCGGGCCCACGTGCACGTCGACCCGGTCCCCGAGCCCCGCCGCGGCGAGGTTCTCCCGCGCGACCTCGGCGTGCTCGGGAAGGTACTCGAGCGTGTCGAGGTGGCCGCCCTCGGGCAGGGCCTGCGCCATCCACACGGTGCTGAAGCCCGCGAGCGTGCCGATCTCGAGCACGCGCCGGGCCCCGCTGATCCGCACGAGGAGCTGGAGCAGCTTCCCCGAGGTCGGCTGGACTTCGATGGGCGGCATCCCGCGTTCGACGGCGGTGCTCAGAGCCCGCTCGTGCTCCGGCCCGGGCCTGACAACGGTGTGCGTGAGCCAGCGTTCGACGTCGATCCATTCGGGCTGCGCGACATGCTCGATCATGCCGCCAGTCTCGCCCGTGGGTGCTGGCCGTGGGAAGGGCTCAGTCCCGGTGCTCGGCGATGGCCCGTTCGAGGCGTTCGACCTTGCCGTTGAGCTCGCCCGTGTGCCCGGGACGGACGTCCGCCTTGAGCACGAGGGAGACCCGCGTGCCGTAGCGGCCGACGGCCTCCGTGGCCCGCTTGACGACGTCCATGACCTCGTCCCATTCGCCCTCGATCTCGGTGAACATCGAGCTCGTCCGGTTCGGTAGGCCGGATTCGCGCACGATCTTCACCGCGGCGGCCACGGCGTCATGCACCGAATCCGCGGGCGTCGAGGAAGAGGACGACGGCGTGTCCCCGCCTCCGGCAGGACGCTCGCCGGACGGGGCGACGGAGAAGGCAACGATCATGCGACCAGTCTTGCACGCGCCGCGCAGGCGCCGGGGGGGGCGTCATCGGCGCGCGGGATGGGCCGCATATCCATGGGAACGCTTCACATGAACGACACCATCACTCTCGGTAGATACGGTGTAGGCATGCAGTACGAAGGAGCGTGGCGGAAGCCCATGCGCGCGGACGCGGCCCGCAACATCGAGAAGATCATCACGGCGGCGCTCGAGTGCTTCCGCGAGGAAGGCCCGCACGTCTCTCTCAAGGCCGTTGCCGACCGCGCGGGCGTGGGCCCCGCGACGCTCTTCCGCAACTTCGCGGACAAGGACGAGCTCGTCCTCGCGGCCATCGAGCGGCAGATCAAGCTCAAGGTCGAACCCGTGGCCGAGCAAGCTCTCAACAACCCGGACGCGGCGGCCGGACTCGTCGAGGTCCTCGGCGCGGTCATGCAGGTCGCGAACGAAGAGCACCACCTGCTCTCCGCCGTCGCCGGCCGCCGGCAGCTCCTCGTCGGGCTCGCGAGCAAGCTCATCGAGTCCCTCGGCGTGCTCCTCAACCGCGGCCAGGATCAGGGGACGCTCCGGGAGGAGCTGCGGCTGCTCGACATGGTCCGACTTGTGGCCATGCTCATCGGTGTGGGGGACACGGTGGCGCCGGGGTCGATGGCGTGGACTCGCTACGTCGCTCTTGTCGAGGATGCGATCCGCACACACCGCGAGCCGCGGCCGCTGCCGCCTCTTGAGGCGATTCCCGAGGTCGATCTGCCGCTCTGACGCGATTTTTACCCGCGACAGGGGCAATGTTCACCTCAACCTGTCGCCAAAAGTCCATTCCTCCGACTAATGTCTCGCACATGCACATCATGAGCACCTATAACGACAGCGCCACGAGTGCGGCGGCCATGGGGATCTTCTTCGTCTCCCTGATCTTCACCCTGATCATCGGCGTTGCGGTGGCCGGCCTCGTCTTCATGGGGGTCTTCCGCAAGGCCGGCAAGCCCGTGTGGGCCGCGTTCGTCCCCTACTACAACATCTACGTCCTCCTCGACATCGTGGGCCGCCCGTCGTGGTGGATCTGGCTCTACGTCGGAGCCACGGTCGTGGGCTTCATCCCGTTCATCGGCTTCCTCGCGTGGGTCGGAATCCTCGTCCTCCAGATCTTCGTCATGAACGACCTCGCAAAGTCCTTCGGCAAGGACACCGCGTGGACGGTCGGCCTCGTCCTCCTGCCGGTGGTCTTCGTCTCGATCCTCGGCTACGGCCAGTCGCCTTACCTCGGCCAGGGCGCCCTCATGGGCCCGCAGGCGGCAGGCTTCTACGGCCAGCAGGGCTACCAGCAGCCGCAGCAGTACGGCCAGCCGCCGCAGCAGTACGGGCAGCAGCCCCCGCAGGGCTACCAGCCCCCGCAGTACGGCCAGCAGCCCCCGCAGCAGCAGCCTGGCGAGCCCGGCGGTCCGCAGCAGTAACACCTTCAGCAGTCCGACGGCCCCCGCAGGCGTTGGCGGTTCCCACTGCCAACCCGGCAGGGGCCGTCGTCGTGTGGGCCGGCTTCCGCACGAGGTGATGGTAGGGCGCGGTCAGCCCCAGCCGAGCATCCGCAGGCTGGCCGCCGCCGCGGCGCCGGCGAGGACGACGACGAGGAACGGCGCCCGGAACACGAGGGCGACGGCGGCGGCCGCTAGAGCGCCGAGGCGAGCGTCGACGGCGATCGCCTGCCCATGTGCGACGGCGTTGACCGCCGTGAGGGACGCGAGCAACCCGATCGTCATGGTCCCAGCGATGCGGGTCATGCGCTCGTTCTCCATCCAGCGTCTCGGCAGAAGGTAGCCCAGGAGCTTGATCGCGTAGGCCGCGACGCTCGCCAGGATGATCCACGCCCACAGGCTCATTCGGCGTCGTCCTCCTCGCGCGGGCGCTCCGCCCCGCGCTGGCGCCCCGCCCCGTGCTGACGCGGCGCGCCATGGGCGTACGGATCCACGTCGGGCTCAAGACCCTCGACCTCGAGGGGACGCCCCGCCGTCGCCCGCGCGTGGCTCACCCACCCGAGGACGGCGGCGACGAACGCCGCGACGAGAATCGGCACGCCGGGCGGTACGAAGGGGACAGCGAGCACGGTGGCGAGCGCGCAGACGACGGCGATCGCCGCGGGTTCGCTCCCTCTCAGGCGGGGCCACAGGAGGCCGAGGAACGCGGCGACGGCGGCGCCGTCGAGCCCCCACTGCTTGGGGTCGCCGAGCGCATTGCCCGCGAAGGCGCCCACGGCCGTGAAGATGTTCCAGAGGACGTAGATCCCGAGCCCCGCGGTCCAGAACCCGCGGCGCTGCTCGAGCCGCTCCGCCTGGCCGGACGCCGTGGCGGTGGACTCGTCGATCGTCACCTGCGCCACGGCGAAGCGCCGCCATCCCCGCGGCGCGAGCATCGCGTTGAGCTGCATCCCGTACACGGCGTTGCGGATCCCGAGGAGCGCCGCTGCCGCGGCGGCCGCGGCCCCCGCGCCGCCCCCGCCGACGACGCCGATGAACGCGAACTGCGAGCCTCCCGTGAACATGAGCAGGCTCAGGGCGATCGTCTGGAGGACGCTCAGGCCGGACGCGACCCCGAGCGCGCCGAAGGAGACCCCGTAGAGGCCCGTTGCGACGGCGATGGACAGCCCGACCCGGAACCCCGGCGACGAGCGAAACGGGACGCCGGCGGCGCCGTCGTCCGCTCCGCCGCCGCCCCCGGGATGCCCGTCAGGCCCAGAATTCCGCTCAGACAATGGCCGCGCCCACGCGGTCGAGGACCTCGGCCGGACGGTTGGTTGTGATCTCCTGGATTCCCACGGCGAGGCAGTGGTCGACGTCCTCGGGCGCGTCGACGGTCCATACGCGGAAGCGGCGGCCGTCGGCGAGCCAGTCGCGCACGCGGTTCGGGTGGTTGCGCACGTAGCCGATGCCTGGCCCCGCGATGCCGGCGTTGCCCGCGTCGAGGATCGCCTCCGCCTCGGCCTGCGCCGCCTTGAGCATGTTCGCGACGGCGCCTCCCGTGAGCCGGCCGAGCGCGAGGTCCGCGCGGACGTCCTCGACCTGCACGTCGTCGACGAGCATGCACACGTGCTCGGGCGGAACGCGCTCGAGGAGGTAGCGCACGGCGTCCGCGTCGAAGCTCATGAAGCTCACCCGGACGTTCCCGAGCCGCGAGGTCTGGGGGTCCCAGCCGCGGTCCGTGAGGAGGCCGAGCACGGTGTCCTCGAGCCGGAGCTGGTAGGGGCTCGGATGCTTGAGCTCGATCGCCAGCCCGATCTCGCGGCCCGCGCCCGCGAGGAGGTCGAGCAGTTCGGACAGGGTGAGCAGCTGCTGGCTCACGGCGCCGTATTCGACCGGGATGCGCGCCCCCTTCCACGACGAGAAGTCGAGTTCGCGCAGGTCGTCGAGGGAGCGATCCGCGACGGGTCCCGTGCCGTTCGACGTGCGGTCGAGATTCGGGTCGTGCAGGAGGACGACGTGCTGGTCCCGGGTGAGGTGGACGTCGCATTCGACGCCGTCGGCTCCGTCGGCGATGGCCTGGAGATAGGCGGCGCGTGTGTGTTCGGCGAACTGGGCGCTCGCGCCGCGGTGGGCATACACGAGGGGGCGCTCGGAGGTCATGGCTCTAAGCTATCGGACTTCCGAACGCCCCCGGTGGGGGGTGGGGTTAGGCGGTGGTGAGGGTTTCGGTTTCGGTGGTCTTGATCTGGGGGCGGGTCCGTTCGAGGGCGATGAAGGCGATGAAGCCGAGGCCGCAGCCGATGAACCAGGAGTAGTCGGAGATCCACTTGGCCTGGCCGATGAGGCTCGGGACGAGGCCGGACGCGATCGAGGGGACGCCGGCGATGACGGTGGCCCACACGGCGTTGGGATTGAAGCCGTTGACGAACCAGTACCGGCCGGTCGGGCTCATGGTGTACATCTCGTCGACCCAGACCTTCTGGCGGGAGATGACGAAGTAGCCGGCGATGAGGATCCCGAACAGGGGCCCGATAAGACCGCCGAGGATGCCCAAGGACCACTGGATCGCGGTCGGGTTCGAGTACCAGTTCCACGGGGTCAGCAGGACTGAGCCGACCGCGGCGATCATGCCGCCGGCGCGCCACGAGATCTTCTGCGGGTTCACGTGGGAGAAGTCGAAGGCGGGGGAGATGAAGTTGGCCACGATGTTGATCCCGACGGTCGCGGTCACGAAGGTCAGCCCGCCGAGGATGGTCGCGAACGGGGCGTCAATCCGGGAGACGGTCTCGATCGGGTCGGTGATGAGCTCGCCGAACACCGGAACCGTGGCGGAGGCGGTGATCACGGTCAGGAGCGAGAAGAAGAGGAAGTTCACGGGCAGGCCGAGGAAGTTGCCCTTCTTGACCTTGTCGAAGGACTTGGCATAGCGGGAGAAGTCGCCGAAGTTCAGCATCGGGCCGGAGAAGTAGGACACCACGAGGGCGATCGCGGAGAGCATGACCGGGATCGAGGCCCCGAAGTCCAGTGGCTTGCCCGTGGAGAGGTTCAGGGAGATGTGGTCCCATCCGGCCTTGGATACGAGATAGATCGCGAGGAGGACCATGACCACGTAGACCGCCGGGCCGGCCCAATCGACGAAGCGCTTGATCGCCTCCATGCCGTGCCAGAACACGAAGCCCTGGGCGACCCACAGGATCGCGTACGCGATGTACCCGAGCGGGGAAAGCCCGAGGAAGCCGTGTTCATTGACCGCGAGCGGGGCCAGCGACGGCCAGAACTTGAGCATCACGATCACCAGGGACTGGGAGGCCAGGTAGGTCTGCACCCCGTACCAGGCGATCGCAATGGAGCCGCGGATGATGGCCGGGATGTTCGCACCCTTGACCCCGAAGATCGCCCGGTTGATCACCGGGTACGGCACGCCGGTGACCTGGCTTGGCTTGGCCACAAGGTTGCAGAAGAGCTGCACGATCACGATCCCGACGACGAGTGCGACGAGCACTTGCCAGGAGGCGAGCCCGAGGGCAAAAAGGCTGCCCGCCGTCAGATACCCGCCGACGCTGTGAACATCGGACATCCAGAACGCGAAGATGTTGTACGAACCCCAATGCTGATCCTCCAACGGCACGAGGTCCTTATTCGAAAGACGCGGATCGCGCTCGGCGACGGCCTCTGCCGCGACAGGGGGTGTGGAGGTGGACATATCGGTCCCGCCTTCCGGGAAGAGGAGGGGGTGTTAAGCGGCTGCTTAACACCCTTCAAAGTTAGAAGTGCGGATCGCCGATGCCGTTTCACTCGTGTAACGAGTGTGTGAAACCGTGGGAGGGCGCGCGGCCAGAGGGCCTGAGACCGCGACGCTTGGGGGGAAGAAGGGAGCCGGGGGATGCAGGACGACATGGCGCAGGGCGTCGGCGCACGGCTCCGCGCGCTCCGCGAATCCACCGGCGTGAGCTTGCGGGGCCTCGCGAAGGCCCTCGGCATCAGCCCGAGCGCCGTCTCGCAGATCGAGCGAGGGCACCTCCAGCCGTCGCTCGGACGCGTCATCGCCATGACCGAAGCCCTCGGGGTCCCCCTGACGTCTGCCTTCGCCCCCGGCCGCCTCCCCCCTGGCGCGATCGTGCGTGCGGAGGGCGTCGTCGTCGCCCGCTCGGGGGACAATCGCGCCGTCCCGGTCCGCGGCGGAGTGACCATCCGGCGTCTCACGCCGCGCCCCGTCGACGGCGTCGAATTCTTCGAGTCCGTCTACCCTCCCGGCTCCGCGTCCAACGCCGGGGCCCCGGTCCAGCACGAGGGACTCGAGCTCGGGACCGTGACCTCCGGGGAGCTCACCGTGGAGCTCGGATCCGAGACCCTGACGCTGTGCGCCGGGGACTCGATCTCCTTCCCGAGCACCACGCCGCACCTGCTCTCGAACCGCTCCTCTGTCAACGCCGTCGCGACGTGGATCATCCTGCATCCCCCGGGCGGAGTTCCGCGGACGCCCCAGGGCGACGACGACCCTTCGCTTGTCAGCCCCCACGAGTAGGGTGAGGCGTATGGTGACGCTCGATCGGCGGCAGAGACCGAATCCGCGCCGGAAGCCCGCCCGGCCCGAGCTGAGCCCTGCCGACGCGGAGCGTGCCGCAGGCCTCCGGAGCATGAAGACGATCGCGCTGAGCCTGCTCGTCGCGATGGCCGTCGTGTTCGCGGTCGCGTTTGCCCTGCAGGCGCAGTACCCCTGGCTCCAGTACATCCGGGCGGCCGCGGAAGGCGGCATGGTCGGCGCCCTCGCGGACTGGTTCGCCGTCACCGCGCTCTTTCGGCATCCGATGGGGATCAAGATCCCGCACACCGCGATCATCCCGCGCCGCAAGGACCAAATCGGCACGGCCCTGAGCGATTTCGTCGAGGACAACTTCCTCTCGGCCGACGTCGTGCGCGCCAAGCTGGACTCGGCGGACATCGCGCGCAAGGCTGGCGCGTGGCTCGCGACCCCGGCGGGGGCCGAGCGGATCGCGAAGGAGGGCGCCGCCGTCGTCCGCGGAGCGTTCACCGTCCTTAATGACGACGACGTCCAGGCGGTCATCGAGGGGCTCGTCCGCAAGCATCTGCTCACCCCGCCGTGGGGGCCGCCCCTCGGGCGGCTCGCCGAGCGCGTGTTCGAGGCAGGGCATCACCACCGTCTCGTGGACCTCCTCGTGGACCGCGCTGCCGAGTGGGTGGCAGGGAACTACTCGACCGTCTCGCGGCTCGTGACCGATCGCTCCCCGTCCTGGGTGCCGAACTTCGCGAATGAGCTCGTGGGGGACAAGGTCTACATCGAGCTCTCGAAGTTCGTCGCAGCGGTGCAGTCGGACCAGAACCACCAGGTGCGCAAGTCGATCGACAAGTACCTCACTGACCTCGCGCGGGATCTCCAATTCGACCCGGCGATGATCGCGCGGGCCGAGAACATCAAGGGCCAGATCCTCGGCGACCCCGAAGTCCGCGACCTCGCGCGCCGCACGTGGACGACCATCAAGCACGCGCTCCTCGACGCCGTCAACGATCCGCACAGCGAGCTCTACCAGCGCTTCACGACGGCGGTGCGCGACTTCGGCGCGCGGCTCGTCGCCGAGGACGAGCTCGCGGGGAAGGTCAACGCGTGGATCGGCGACGCCGCGGGCTACATCGTCTCGACGTACCGCTCTGACATCGCGGGGGTCATCGAGGACACCATCGCCCGGTGGGACGCCGAGGAGACCTCGCAGAAGATCGAGCTCCAAGTGGGGCGCGATCTCCAGTACATCCGACTCAACGGAACCATCGTCGGAGCCCTGGCTGGGCTCCTCATCTACGCCGTGGCCCACGCGGTCTTCGGCGGGTGAGCCGTCCCCCTCTCGAGGGCTGGATCTCATTATCTTGACAGTATCGTCTAGTCGTTGACCTTTTATCTGTCGAAGTTAGAAACTGGTTTTGCGTGCGCGCGCATCCCCATTTTCAACATTCCGATGAAGGGACAGGGATGGTCATGGCCGAAGAGCCGACTGGCCGTCACGAGCTCGACGAGCTCATAGCAGGCGCCGCCGCACTCGGCGCCCTCGCAGGCAACGAAGAGGTATTCCGGGCCGCCGTGGACGCGTTCCGCGCGGAAGACGGCGAATCGATGGCCGGCCTTCTGGCCCGGCATCAGCTGGCGGAGCAATGCGAGATCATCTGCCGGTGGCTGCGCAGCAAGGAAACTGTGCTGCTCTGCCTCGAACTCGCGGGACCGCCCACCGAAGAAGTCTCCGGCGACGCGTTCGGATTCGCACAGGTCGTCGCAAAGATCGCAGCCGACGAAGAATTGATCGAACTTCTTGCGAGGGCCGTAACGGAACGCAGCCGCGAATCCTGGGACGAACTCGTCAAGCAGGCCGACGCCGCACGATTCAGCCACGAGCTGTGCCATTGGGCCTCGGCCGTCCATTACCGCCTCGTGTGCGAGGTCGTGTGCAACCCGAAGCCGGTCGTCGCACGGCAGAGCCTCGTCGCCGAGCTCGGCGCCGCGGGACGTGCCATCGGCGCCCTCGCGGCCGACCGGGAGCTCTTCGCCGAGGCGGAGAAGGCCGTCATCGCGGATCGGTGCCTCGGGCTCCAGGACGTCCTCGAACGGGCCGCCCTCGGCCCGTGGTGTCGACTCGTGTGCGAGTGGTTCTGCAGCTGGCGGTGCTTCCTGCGGTGCATCGAGCTGTGCCGGCGGTTCCCGCTCGCGGCACCGGAATCGCCGATCGGGGAGATGCTCGAGTTCGCACGGGCGACGGCGGCACTCCCCCAGGCGGGCATCGAACGTCTCGCGGCGGCGGCCCTTCGTGGGGACGCCGAACTGGTTGGCGAATTGGCCAAGGAGTTCGGCTACGAGCGCTTCTGCCTCCAGTTCTGCCACTGGGTGTGCCTCCTGCGGTGCACGCGGTTCTGCTTCTGCGTGTGCCCGCCGCGCAACCTCGGCATCTTCACGAAGATCGGCGCGCTGCACTACGCAACCGACGTCCACAGCGCCGCTGGGAACACGGGCCTGACCGTCGCCGACGCACGCGCCTTCTACTCGACGCTGCGGCTCAACGGCGGGCTCTCTCTCGTCGACGGCGCGCCGCTCGTCGAGTACCGCTTCGAGACGGTCAATACCAACTCGGACGGCAGCACGCTCGCGGACGGCACACCGATCCTCCCGACCTCCTGGCAGCCCGTCGTGCCGGCGCAGATCGCGGCGACGGAGATCGGGGTGTTCGAGCGACCCATTGCGGGCCCGCCCTTCTTCGAGGAGATCCGCGTCGTCGTCAATGGCACGAATCCCGCGGACTACAACATCACGCCGAGCCCCGACGGCTGGATCAAGGTCCCGCCGATGTTCCCCGTGCCGCCCATGGTGCCTGTCCCCGATCCGAACTGGCGCTTCTACCCGGGCGACGCGCTTATCAACTTCATGACGACGACGCTGCCCTACACCGCGTCGGTCGACGAGACGGGCGTCGTCGCGGGCGCCTCGGCCAACGCGCCGCTCATGACGGACGTCCACTACGGGATCCGCATGCGGCTGCGCAATCAGGGAACGAGCGGCTCGGGCGCCGAGGCCGGGACGTGCCCGCACATCGCGATCAACAACACGTTGTACAACAACGTCTCGCACCACCCGTACTGGCCCGGCGGGCTGTTCGGGGCGTCGAACGAACTCGCGGTCTCGGACATCGGCATCGAGGAGCTGCGGGTCAACCCGTGCTCGACGCTCTCGGATTCGCTCACGGTCAAGTTCACGGCCGCGCATTCGCACCTCGGGAGCGTGTCCGCCGAGCTTCAGGGCCCGGGCGGCCCGTTTGCGTTCACGCTCGTGCCGGACGCGGGATCGACGGCTGGCCAGAACCTCTACGGCAACGCGGTGCCCGCGGGCGGGTGGTCCTTCGGGTCGCTCGCCCCGTGTGCGTACCTGCTGAGCCTGAGCGTCGAGGTCCTGCTCACCACCGGCGACAGTGTTCCCTACCCGCCGCTCACCGACTACATCGCGTTCTGCAAGAAGTAGCCGGAGCGAGCCTCACCGGCAGGCCGATCGCAGTTCCCTCCTCGCACGCAAGTCCGCTTGAAGAGAACTTCACAGCGAGCAGGGGACTGCGATCGGCCGGGACGGGGACTCCCGACGACGCCTTGGGGCCTCCTGACACTACGGAGATTCAGGGTGCAGCCGAGCGCGCCGCTCCTCGATCTCGCGTTCGACCTCCTGCTCGGGCGACTCCCTCGGCCGCATGGCGAGCGGAGCCGCGCCGACGGGATGCGCAGGCGGCAGGGCTACCGGCGCAGGGCCGAAGGCAATCCGCGTGGACCGCACGACGGCCCGGCCCATCGCGAGGTTGCCCATTCCCCCGATCACCGCGCCGATGCCGAAGGGAAGGGCCCGCCCAAGGAACGCCCCGGTCTGCTTGCGCAGGAGCCACTTGAAGAATCGGTCTTGGACCTGACGCTGGATGAGCCGTGCCGCGGGGCCCGGGATCGACCGATTGATGGCGGCGCCCCATGCGGCGCGCGGATCCCCGCCGTGGCCGAGCGCGTGTCGCGTCAAGGCGCCGAGGAGGGCCGTTCCCTCCTCGCCCAGCATGATCGCCATGACCGTAGTGCGGGCGCGCTCCGGGTCTTCGAGATGGACGCCGTGCAGCTCCGCGACCGAGGCCGCGTAGAGGGCCGTGGCCTCGAGGAAGCCCACGGTCGCGGCGGCGGACAGCCCGAGCGACGTCACCGTGCCGATGCCCGGGACGGCGGCGCTCCCGCCGACGGCGGCTCCGGTTCCTCCGACGGCGGCGAGGTAGTTGCGCTCAAGCCGGCGGCTGAGCTCGGCGGCCGTCTCGTACGGGTGCTGGCGTTGCATGCGGCGGAGATTGGCGAGGACGAGGGGGCGTTGGACGTCGACGGCTCGCAGGAGCATGCGCTGGAGGCCCGGCCGCGCGCGGCCTTCCCGATCGAGGATGGCGCTGCGTGCGCCGTCCTGGGCGATGCGGAGGGCAGAGTTCTTCCTCGCCATGGTTCCAGCCTAGCCAGCGGCGGACGAAGCGCGCCGCTCAGGGGATCCCTGCCCTCAGCGCTGCGCCCTCAGGACATAGTGCGAGAGGAACACAGACACATCCGCGATCTCCCTCGTCCCGATGCGGTGCCCCATGCCCGGATAGGTCCGCGCCGTGAGGCGCGTGTGGGCGTCGAGCCATGCGGAGGTCGCCGCGACGGCGTCGGGATGGATCACGAGATCCTCGGGGTCGCGGCCCCAGAAGAACGGAGGCGGCTCGGGGAGGCTCTCCGTGAGCGAGAGGAGCTCGCTTTCGAGGATGAAGCCAGAGAGGCCGACGACTGCGGAGAACGCCTCGGGCTTGAGGCGCATGAGGGTGCTCGCGAGGGCCATGCCCTGGGAGAAGCCGAGGAGCGCGACGCTCGAATGCGAGCCCCGGACGGTGTTCACCCAGGCCTGGACCGCCGTCGTCGTCGCCATGACCTCCGCGAAGTCGTTGGCGAGGAAGTAGTCGAGGAGGAACCACCCGCGGTCTCCGCCCACGTCGAGCGGCGCCCGCGGGGCTGCGAGCGTGAACTCGGGCGGAAGGCCGCGCGCGGCGACGAGGATCGACTCGGGGTTGCTTCCGTAGCCGTGGAGGAGGACGACGAGCGGGGTCCCCTCGCGCTCGCCCTCAGGGCGGGACCACACGGCGTCGACCGGGCGCACTGACATGGGCGCGAGTCTAGCGGGGGCCGGATGTTTGGAGCGCCGCTGGGCGGGGTAACGAAGCATCCACAGGGTGTGAACCCGGGCGCCCTGAATATCCCACTGACAGATTAGGAGCGGATCATGCGCATTGGTTCATCGATCGTCCTCATCGCGCTGGGCGCCGTCCTGTCCTTCGCGCTCACGCCGGGGCTCATTCCGTACGTCAACCAGGTGATCATCGGCTACATCTTCATGGCCGTCGGAGTGATCGGTCTCATCGTGTCCCTCATCATGGCTTCGTCTCACCGGACGGTCGTGCACCGGCAAGAGCCGGACGTCCGAGAGTACTGACCTGAGAGGCACCTTGAGAGCCCAAGAGCCCGGCCCGCGCCGGGCTCTTCCCATGCCCGCAGACCCCATTCTGCGTTTATGTTGGAACCCGTTGACAAAGCAACATAAACACAGATAGAGTCAATGAATCAAAGCTTGATGTGATGGGGACCACACCTCGAGGGTGAGGGCCACAAGGACAAGGACGTTCGATGCAGATGTTCGCCGAGGAGCGCCAGAGGCTCGTCGCCGCGCGGGTTGCGGAAGCCGGCCGCGTGAGCGTCACCGAGCTGGCCGAGCGGTTCGCCGTCACGACCGAGACCGTCCGCCGGGACCTCGCGGCCCTCGAGCAGGCAGGCGTGCTGCGCCGCGTGCACGGCGGCGCCGTCCCGGCCGACGACGTCTCGACCACCGAGACCACGCTCTCCGAGCGTCTCGTGCAGCACCTCCCCGAGAAGCTCCTCATCGCCGAAGCCGCCGCACAGCTCATCGCGGCCAGCCGGCCCGGCAGCATCCTCGTCGACGCGGGCAGCTCGACCGAGGCCCTCGTGGACGCCCTCCTGCGGATGCGCCCCTCAGGATCGAACGGCGCGCAGGGGGCCGAACAGCACATCATCACGAACGCGCTGCCGATCGCCGACAAGCTCGCGGCAAGCCCGGGGCACGCCGTCCACCTCCTCGGCGGCCGCATCCGCGGGCTCACGAAGGCGGCCGTCGGGCCCGAGACGATCGCCGCCGTCGAACGCCTGCGCCCGGACCTCGCCGTCATCGGCACGAACGGCGTGCACGCGGCCTTCGGGCTCAGCACGCCGGACACAGAGGAGGCCGCGGTAAAGGCCGCGTTTGTCCGTGCGGCGCGTCGCGTCGTCGTCCTCGCCGATGCGAGCAAACTGGGCGTCGAGACGCTCGTGCAGTTCGCGCGGCTCGATCAGCTCGACTCGCTCGTCACCAATGCCGATCCACAGCCGGATCTGGCAGCAGCCCTGGACCAGGCAGGAGTGGAAGTTGTGAAGGCAGTGAATCCATGATCGTGACCCTGACCGCGAACCCGAGCCTCGACCGCACGGTCGAGCTCGGCGGGCCGCTCCTCCGTGGAGAGGTGCAGCGCGCCGTCGCCGTGCGGCAGGAATCCGGCGGGAAGGGCGTCAACGTCTCCCGCGCGCTCGTGGCCTCGGGCCTCGACACCATCGCAGTCCTCCCAGGAGACCCCGCCGACCCCGTGCTCGCGGGACTCGAGGCCACCTCCGTCCCGTTCGCGGCCCTCCCCATCGGCCAGGCGCTCCGCTCGAACGTGACGCTCACCGAGCCCGGCGGCGTGACGACCAAGGTCAACGAGCCGGGCCCCGAGCTCGACGGCGACCAGCGGGAGCAGCTCCTCACGCTCTTGGTCAAGGAATCAAGCGGGGCGACGTGGGTCGTCCTCGCGGGGTCCCTCCCGCCCGGCATCCCGACCGACTTCTACACGACCGCGTCCGAGCGCCTGCGCGCCGAATTCGGCGCCGCGGCGCCGAAGATCGCGATCGATTCGTCCGGCGCGCCGCTCGCGGCCTCCCTCGGCGGGCGCCCGGACCTCCTCAAGCCCAACGCGGACGAGCTTGCCGAGCTCGCCGCGCTCGTAGGCCTCCCCGACGTCGGTACCCCGGCGGAACTCGAGGCCTCGCCGGAGCGGGCGGCCACCGCCGCGCGCTCGCTCGTGGAAGCGGGGGTCGGCGCCGTCCTCGCGACCCTCGGCGCGAAGGGAGCCGTCCTCGTGACGGCCGACGGCGCGTGGTTCGCCGCACACGCCCCCATCAAAGCCGTCAGCACCGTCGGTGCCGGCGACTCCTCGTTGGCCGGGTACCTCCTGGCCGACATCTCCGGAGCGGACGCCGAAGGCCGCCTCCGCCAGGCAGTCGCGCATGGCGCGGCCGCCGCCTCCCTGCCCGGGTCAACCGTCCCGGCAGTCAACCAGACCGACCCCTCCGCCGTGACCATCACGGCTCTCACGAAGGACTGACCATGACCGAACTCATCAGCCCTGAGCTCGTCCTCTTGGACGTCGCGCTCGGCAGCACTTCGGCCGACGTGATTCGCAAGCTCGCAGAAACCGTGGCCAATGCCGGCCGCGCGACGGCCGCCGAAGGCCTGTTCGCCGACGCCTACGCCCGCGAGCAGAAGACGTCGACCGGCGTCCCCGGGGGTATCGCGATCCCCCACTGCCGCTCGGAAGCGGTGACGGTCCCGTCCCTCGCGATGGCCCGCCTCTCGCAGCCCGTGGACTTCGGAGCCAAGGACGGCCCCGCCGATGTCGTCTTCTTCATCGCCGCCCCGTCCGGCGCCGACCAGGAGCACCTCAAGCTCCTCGCGAAGCTCGCCCGCAGCCTCATCAAGAAGGACTTCACGGCATCGCTCCGCGAGGCCCGCACCCCGCAGGAAGTCGTGGACCTCGTCAACGAGGCCCTGGGTCTCGGCGAAACCGCGGCCGCCTCGGCCGAAGCAGCCGCGCCTGAGCCCGCAGCAGCCCCCACGCACGCACGCCGCCAGCTCGTCGTCGCCGTGACCGCGTGCCCGACCGGCATCGCGCACACCTATATGGCCGCCGACTCGCTCGTCGCCGCGGGCAAGGAGAGCGGCATCGACGTCATCGTCGAGACCCAGGGCTCGGCCGGCGCGACGCCCATCCCGCAGACCGTCATCGACACCGCGGACGCGGTCGTGTTCGCCGTCGAGGTCGACGTCCGCGGCAAGGAGCGCTTCGCGGGCAAGCCGTACGTGCAGTCCCCGGTCAAGCGGGCCATCGACGAACCGCTCGTCATGCTCCACGAGGCACTCGCCGTCGCATCCGACCCGAACGGACGCCGCCTCGTCGCCGCGGGCGGACCGGCCGCGGCTGCCGAGCCCGAGGGCCGCGAATCCGTGGGCGGCAAGCTCAAGCGCGTGCTCCTCACCGGTGTCAGCTACATGATCCCGTTCGTCGCAGCCGGCGGTCTCCTCATCGCCCTCGGCTTCCTCCTCGGCGGCTACGACATCACGAAGTACGCGGACACGATCGTCATCAAGAACAACGTGTTCAACCTGCCGACCGAGTTCGGCCCGCAGGCGTGGGGCCCGCTCGGGGCCTACCTGGGCGCGGTGCTGTTCAAGATCGGTGCCCTCTCGATCGGCTTCCTCGTGCCAGCCCTCGCGGGCTACATCGGCTACGCGCTCGCCGACCGGCCCGGCATCGCCCCCGGCTTCACGGCGGGTGCCGTGGCAGGGTTCATGGGTGCGGGCTTCCTCGGCGGCATCGTCGGCGGCCTCCTCGCCGGGTACACGGCGCACTGGCTCGGCTCGCTCTCGGCCCCGCGCTGGCTCCGTGGCCTCATGCCCGTCGCGATCATCCCGCTCCTGGCCTCGATCATCGCGTCCGGCCTCATGTTCGTGGTCCTCGGCGGCCCGATCGCGTTCGTCACCAAGGCCCTCAACGACTGGCTCTCGGGCATGTCCGGCGCCGCGGCTGTCGTCCTCGGCATCATCCTCGGCCTCATGATGTGCTTCGACCTCGGCGGCCCGGTCAACAAGGTTGCGTACTCGTTCGCCGTCGCCGGCCTCGGCGCCGCATCTGCCACCAACGCTGCGCCGTACCACATCATGGCAGCCGTCATGGCTGCCGGGATGGTCCCGCCGCTCGCGATGGCCCTCGCGACCGTCCTCGACAAGAAGACGTTCAACGCGGCCGAGCACGAGAACGGCAAGGCCGCGTGGCTCCTCGGCGCTTCGTTCATCTCCGAAGGCGCGATCCCGTTCGCCGCTGCCGACCCGTTCCGCATCATCCCGGCCTCGATGGTCGGCGGTGCTGTGACGGGCGCGCTCAGCATGGCGTTCAACGCGGGCTCGAAGGCTCCGCACGGCGGCATCTTCGTCTTCTTCGCGATCGACAACTTCATCATGTGGGTTGTTTCGATTGCGGTGGGCGTTGTCGTCACGGCTCTGGCAACGATCGGGCTCAAGCGCTACGTTGGGCGGAAGGCCCCCGTGGCCGTCGAAGCTGAGCCTGTCGCCGCATAGTCGCGGAGAAAGTTCGAGGTCGAAGATGCAGCAGTTTCACGGTGTGGGTGTGACGCCTGGACGAGTGGTGGGGCCGGTTCGGCAGATGCCGGCCCCCGTCCGGGAGCCGCACGCGAACGTGGCGATGCCGGCGGGGGTGACGGTCGAGTCGGAGACCGAACGCATCAAGGCCGCGTCCAAGGCGGTCCAGACTGAGCTCAGGGCCCGCGCGGCCGCGGCGACCGGGGACGCGAAGAGCGTCCTCGAGGCCACTGCGCTCATGGCCTCGGACCCCATGCTCGTCAAGGGCGCCGTGAAACTGCTCCATCCCGAGGCCGACGGCGGCCCCCGCACCGCCGAGCGCGCGGTGTGGGAGTCCGGGGCTGCTGTCGCCGAAAAACTCCGGGGACTCGGCGGCTACATGGCCGAACGCGCCGCGGACGTCCTGGACGTGCGGGGGCGGATCGTCGCCGAACTGCGCGGCCTTCCCGCCCCCGGCGTCCCCACGTCCGACGTCCCGTTCGTTCTGACCGCCGAGGACCTCGCCCCCGCTGACACCGCGACCCTGGACCCCTCGAAGGTCCTCGCACTTGTCACCTCGGGTGGTGGCCCGCAGTCGCACACCGCGATCCTCGCCCGCGCGCTCGGCCTGCCTGCAGTCGTGGCAGCCGAGGGCGTTGACGAGATCCCGGACGGAACCGAGGTCTTTGTCGACGGTGCGGCCGGAAGGATCCTCACGGATCCTGCACAGGCTGAACGAGATGCCGCAGCAGCGTGGGCCGCCCAGGCGACGGCCCTCGCAAGCTTCGCCGGGGACAATCGCCTCGCCGACGGCCACCCCGTGCCGCTGCTCGCCAACGTGGCAACCGGCGCTGATGCAGCGAAGGCCGCCGCCGCCGGCGCCGAGGGCGTCGGATTGCTGCGCACCGAATTCGCGTTCCTAGACCGCGATACCGAACCCGCCCACGACGAGCAGGTTGCCGCGTACGGCGCTGTGTTCGAGCACTTCGCCGGCAAGAAGGTCGTCATCCGCACCCTCGACGCAGGTGCTGACAAGCCCCTCCCGTTCCTGACCGACACCCAAGAGCCGAATCCGGCTCTCGGCGTGCGCGGGTACCGAACCGATGCAGCATCCCCCGGCGTGCTGGCCCGCCAGCTCGCGGCGATCGCTCAAGCCGCCAAGGAGCATGAGGCAGACGTCTGGGTCATGGCACCCATGGTGTCGACCCCCGACGAGGCCGCCGCCTTCACGGACATGGCGCACAGCGCGGGGCTCAAGACCGCGGGCGTCATGGTCGAGGTTCCCTCCGCCGCCCTCACGGCCTCCCACATCCTCGCGAACACAGACTTCGCGTCCCTTGGCACCAACGACCTCACCCAATACACGATGGCCGCCGACCGGATGCTCGGCCCCCTCGCGACCCTCAACGACCCCTGGCAGCCAGCCGTCCTGCACTTGGTCAAGGCCACCTGCGACGGCGCGACCACGGCACGCGCCGCTACCGGCGCCCCCAAGTCTGTGGGCGTGTGCGGCGAGGCCGCCGCCGACCCAGGCCTCGCCGTCGTCCTTGCCGGGCTCGGAGTCACGACACTCTCGATGACGCCCCGAGCCCTGCCCGCCGTCGCCCACGTCTTGGCCACTGTCACGATGGCCCAGGCCCAGGATCTCGCACGCCAGGCGCTCGCCGCTCCGAGTGCCGAAGCCGCGCGTCAGGCTGTGCGAGCCGCGCTGCCCATCCTCGACGAGCTCGGCCTCTGAACCATCCGCGTCACGAACAGAACAGAAGAGAACAGAAGGAGAGAAGCCTCCATGGCTGAACGTACCGCGACCATCGGCTCCCGAGTCGGCCTCCACGCCCGCCCCGCCGCGATCTTTGCCGAAGCCGCCGGCGAATACGACTTCGAGATCACCATCGCCAAAGAAGGCGAGCCCGCCGACGAGGCCATGGACGCCTCCAGCATCCTCTCCCTCATGTCCCTCGGCGCCGAATACGGCCAGAAGGTCATCCTCCGCGCCGACCACCCCGACGCCGACACCGCCCTCGACCACCTCGCCACCGTCCTCGAAACCGACCACGACGCCGAATAGCTCAGCGCACCTTCTAGTTGCGCCGTCACCTCCGCAGGGCCTGACTCGGAATTGGCCACGCATCGTGCGGGATCTGGCCACCCGTTGAGGACGCGTGGCCAGATCCCGCACGACGCGTGGCCAGATCCCGCACCTCGCTGATGTGACGGCGCAACTGCTTTCGGGACGCGACGCCTATCGGACGTCTCAGTCCTGGACGGCGATGCCGAGGTGCTCGGCCAGGGCCTCGGCGAGCTCAGCCGCCTGGAAGGGGCTCACGATCGCGCCGCGCAAGCCCTCGATTCCGCCGATCCGGCCGATTCGCGAGCCGCGCAGGTCCACGTGCGCGAGCTCCGCCCCAGTCACGTCGAGGGAATCGATCGTGCAGCCGTCGAAGGCGACGCGCGCCGCGTTCGCACGGCCGAGGTCGAGCTCCTCGATGACGCAGTCCTCGAAGAGCACGTCTGCGAGCTTCGCGCCGCGCAGGTTCACGAAGCCGAGCTTGCAGCCGCGCACGAGGGTGCCGTCCCACGCGCCGTCGTACAGCTCGGCCGAGCCGATCCGCGAGCCCTCGATCTCGGCGTCGCGGAAGCGCGAGCGCTGCGCCGAGAGGACGGGCGCGCTCAGCCGCTCCATGCGGGTCTCGACGAATGAGGCACCCGTGAGATCAGCGTTGTGCAACGAGACATCCCGCAGCAGGCATTCGACGAACGTGATCCCCGCGAGCCCGCGGTCGGCGAGGTCTGCGCCGTCGAACGCGAGGCCTTCGATTCGCGCGCCTGCCTCGACGTCGCCGGCGAAGCCTGCCTCAAGACGGTCGAGGCGGAGCTCGCTCAGGCGCGGCCGGGTGCTCTCTTTGCGGGGGCTCATCTGCCGATCCTAGCGGGGCGCATCTAAGCTGAGCCCGTGAGAATCGCTGTGCTCGATGACTATCAGGGCGTCGCGGCCTCCTACGCGAACTGGGATTCGCTTGGCGCGGACGTCACCTTCTTCCCGGAGCATGTGGGGCACGACGACGACGGCGTGGTCGCCGCGTTGGCGGGCTACGACGTCGTCGTCGCGATGCGCGAGCGGACCCCGCTCACGGCGGCGCGTCTCGCCCAACTTCCCGAGCTCAAGCTCATCGTCTCGACCGGGCGGCGCAACGCGTCGATCGACCTCAAGGCGACCGCCGCGCGCGGCATTACGGTGTGCCACACGGGCTACGTGCCCGCACCCGCCGCCGAGCACACGTGGGCGCTCATCCACGCGGCGACGCGGCGGCTCGACATCGAGCTCGGGGCGATCCGCTCGGGCGGCTGGCAGACCACCGTCGGGCGCGGGCTCGAGGGCGCGCGGCTCGGGGTGCTCGGGCTTGGGAACCTCGGCTCGCGTGTCGCGAAGGTCGGGCTCGCGTTCGGGATGGACGTGGTCGCGTGGAGCCAGAACCTCACCGACGAGCGTGCGGCCGAGGTCGGCGTGCGGCGGGTCTCGCGGGACGAGTTCTTCGCGACCGTCGACATCCTGACGATCCACCTCGTGCTCTCCAAGCGCACGCGCGGCCTCGTCGGGGCGGCCGAGCTCGGGCTCATGAAGCCGGACGCGATCCTTGTCAATACCTCGCGGGGACCGATCATCGACGAGGCCGCGCTCCTCGGCGCGCTGCGCGCCGGGCGGCTCGGGCTCGCGGCGCTCGACGTGTTCGACGTCGAGCCTCTCCCCCTGGACCATCCGCTGCGCTCCACGCCCCGCACGGTGCTCACGCCACACATCGGCTACGTGACGCGCGAGCAGTACGAGGTGTTCTACCGGGACGCCGTCGAGGACATCGCGGCGTTCGCGGCCGGTTCGCCGGTGCGGGTCATGGAGCTCCCTCCGACGATTGTCAGCCCTTCGGGCGGCGCCGCGGGCCCTGCTTGAGGCGAGCCGGCGCGATGTGGCTCAGCACGACAATGCCCTTGTACCGGCGGGACGGAATCGAGACGGCCTTGCCGCGCAGATTGTCGAGCAGCCCCTCCCGCACGACGCGCTCGGCGCGAAGCCACATGAACGGCGGGATGAAGCGCGTCGTCATCCCCATGCGCTCGTGGAACTCGGTGTGGACGAACCCAGGGCACAACGCGGTCACCAGCACGCCGTCGCGCTTGTAGTGCATGTTGGCCCAGCGGCTGAACGCGAGCGTCCACGCCTTCGCCGCCGAATAGCTGCCGCGCGGCACAAATGCGGCCACCGACGAGACGTTGATGATGCGGCCCTCACGGCGTTCGGTCATCGAGCGGAGCGCGGCGTGGCAGAGGCTCATTGTTGCCTCGACGTGGAGGCGCAGGTGGCGCACCTCGTCCTCGAGCGGGTTTCGGTCGAAGTCGTGCAGGAGGCCGATTCCGGCGTTGTTCACGAGGATTCCCACCGGGCGAGCGGAGTCGGAAACGCGGCCGACGACGGCGGCCAGCTCGTCTGCGTCGGTCAGGTCCGCGGGGAGCACCTCGACGTCGACGCCGGAGCGGGAGCGCAGCTCGACGGCGAAGCGCTCGAGTCGCGAGCGGTCGCGCGCCACGAGCACGAGCGCGTGACCTTGGGCCGCGAGTTGACGCGCGAACTCGGCACCAAGGCCGGAGCTCGCGCCCGTGATGAGCGCCGTCGTCATACGCCCCAGCCTAGCCTCGCGGGCTGAGCCCCGGCTGGCTTTGTCGAACAAACACAAATCTGGACGCACGGTGAGGCGCCTCGGTGCCGATGATCTGTAGGAACCCACCAAATCCGGCTTGGCGGTCTTGACCGCTCCGTGAGCGCCGAAAAAGTACGTCAAGAGGAATACTTAATTCCATGGACCGCATTGCTATCACCGGATTCGGGGCCGTCAGCCCCCTCGGGACCGACGCGCCGTCGACCTGGGAAGCCCTCCGCGAGGGCCGGTCCGGCGTGTCCCGCCTCGAAGCGGACTGGGCCACGGACCTGCCGACGCGAATCGCCGCGACCGTGCCCGACGCCTTTGCAGAATCGCTCGCCATCCGCGAGATCAAGCGGCTTGACCGCTGCGAGCAGTTCACGCTCGTCGCCGGGCGCGAGGCCTGGGCCATGGCCGGCACGCCGGAGGTTCCGGGCGAGCGGCTCGGCGTCGTCGTCGGCACCGGCATCGGCGGGATCACGACGACCATCGCGCAGGAGCACGTCCTCGAGGACTCGGGCCCGCGCCGCGTCTCGCCGCACACGGTCACAATGCTCATGGGGAATGGCCCCGCGGCGTGGCTTTCAATCGACCTCGGTGCGCGGGCCGGGGCTCGGACGCCCACGAGCGCATGCGCTTCCGGCGCGGAAGCCCTCGCGATGGGCCGCGAGATGATCCTTGCAGGTTCCGCGGACATCGTTGTCGCCGGAGGAAGCGAGGCCGCGATCACGGGCCTCACCCTCGCCGCGTTCGGCCAGATCCGGGCGCTCTCCAAGCGCAATGACGATCCCGAGGCTGCGTCCCGGCCGTTCGACGCCGACCGCGACGGCTTTGTGCTCGGCGAGGGAGCGGCGCTGCTTGTGCTCGAACGCGAGTCGCACGCGCGCGCCCGCGGTGCCGACATCCTCGCGTACCTCGACGGCGCGGCCGTGACCTCGGACGCGTTCGACATCGTCGGCGCCGACCCGTCGAACCAGGCCCGCACCATGAGGCTCGCACTGCGGGCCGCGGACCTCGCTCCCGGCGACATCGACTTCGTCCACGCCCACGCGACGTCGACCCCCACGGGTGACGTCAACGAGTCCGACGCCCTCGCCGAGACCGGCATCCACGCCCCCGTGACCTCGACGAAGTCCATGACGGGCCACCTCCTCGGCGCTTCCGGCTCGCTCAGCGCGATCGCGTCGATCATGGCGCTCCGAGAGGGCGTCGTGCCGCCGACCACCAACATCGGCACGCTCGATCCCGCCATCAAGGTCGACGTCGTCGCGAACGTCAAGCGCGAGGCCCCCCTCCGCGCGGCGATCGTGAACTCGTTCGGCTTCGGGGGGCACAACGCGGCGCTCGTGCTGAGCAAGGCGTAGCCCCTAGTCGCGCGCGACGGCGCCGGTCACCGTGCTCCGACCGACGGCGCGGCGTTGGGCGAGCAGGATGAGCGCTCCGACGGCCAGCGCGGCGACGTAGAAGAGAGCGGCGAATTGGAAGACGACGGCGTACCCCCGGGCGACAGTCGCGACGTCGGGGTTCGCTTCGTGATGCACGGCACCTCCGAAGACCACCGTGAGCAGGGCGAGGCCGATCGACCCGCCGAGCTGGTGGGCGGTGTTGACCAGGCCCGAGGCAGCGCCGGCGTCGGCCGCGTCCACGTCGGCCATGCCGAAATCGGTCAGCAGGATGATGGCGATGCCCTGGCCGATGCCGAGTACAAGCAACGGCAGCAGAATCTGAGGGAAGTACGCCGTCCCCACGTCGATCCTGCTCAGCCACCCCATCCCGACCACGGCGAGCCCGAGGGCGGCGACCAGCAGCGCGGCCTTGCTCAGGCGTGGGGCGAGGTAACGCACCACGTAGACCATGGCGAAGAACATCGCTGTGATCGGGATATAGGCCACGCCGGTCGCGAGCGGGCTCATCCCGAGGACGTTCTGCAGATATTGGCTGAGGAAGTAGAACGTCGAGAACATCGCGCCGACTATGAGGATGCGGCAGAGGTACGCGCCGGAGCGCTGCACGTGCGCGAAGAGCCGCAGGGGCGTGATGGGGTGCTCTTGGCGCAGCTCGACGAGCACGAATCCGATGATCAGCACACCGGCCGCCGCGAGCGGCACCAACGTGCTGGGGCTGCCCCATCCCGCTGACGCGGCCTCGACGAGACCGTAGACGAGCGCGGACATTCCGAGCGTGATCGTCAACGCACCGGGAAGGTCGATGCGGCCTCTCCGACGCTCGGTCTCGGGGAGCACGCGCGGAGCCCAGGCCAGCACCGCGGCGCCGATCGGTACGTTGATCAGGAGACCCCAGCGCCACGAGAGGAACTGGGTGAAGACCCCTCCGACGATGATGCCGACGCTCGCGGCGGCGCCGATGACCGCACTGTAGACCGCGATAGCCCGCGAACGCTCCTCCGGGGCGGGGTAGGTGGTCACGAGCAGCGCGAGGGTCGATGGGATCGCGAATGCCGAGGCGAAGCCCTGAAGAGCGCGGGCCGCGACGAGGACGAGGGCGGTCGGGGCGATTCCCGCCATCAGGGAGGCGACGGTGAATACAGCCACCCCGGCGATAAACACGCGGCGACGGCCGAGGAGATCACCGGCACGGGCACCGAGGAGCAGCAGCCCCCCGAAGACCAAGACATAGGCATTCTGGATCCACGACAGCGACGCGTCGCTGAAGCCGAGCTCACGCTGGATGTGGGGCAGGGCCGTGGTGACGATCGAGGCGTCCAGCGTCATCATCAGCTGGCAGCCCAAGATCACGATGAGGACGATGGAGCGCCTGAGGGCGTCCGGTCTGGCCAAGATGGCTGATTGGGACATGGGGGTGGTCTCCGCTCTGAATTAACTATCGAGTTAGTTTCTCCATTTGAGCACACCGTTGGCCAGTTAGCAACTAACCGGTTATTAACTATGATGGCTGCATGGCCAGAAACCCCGATGCGACCCGTGCCCGGATTCTCGACGCCGCCGAGGCGGAGTTCGCGACGTACGGCATTGCCGGCGCGCGCGTGGACCGGATCGCGGAGACTGCCCCGGCAAACAAGGCGCTCATCTACAAGTACTTCGGCAACAAGGAAGAGCTCTTCGACACCGTCTTCGCACAGCGGGCTCTGGCCTTCGTCGACGAGGTGGAATTCGACGCTGCTGATCTGCCCGGGTACGCCGGCCGCTCCTTCGATCTCTATGAGCGCTATCCGAGGACCCTGCGCCTCACGACGTGGTACCAGCTCGAACGGGCAGAAGGAACCATCCCGGCAATCGTGGAGTCGAACGCGAACAAGCTGCGCAAGATCGCCGAGGCGCAGGCCGCCGGTCAGCTCACGACTGCGTACAGCCCGCTGGAATTGCTCACTGAGGTTCGGGCGCTGGCGATGAGCTGGCACCTCCATACGCCGGAACTCGCCGTCGTGCCTCGACCCAGCCGGGAACGGTGCCGCGAGATCGTGGTAGAAAGCGTCCGGCGCCTCGTGGCCTGACGGGACCAGCCTGGGTGTCAGCCCAGCCCTACGTCACCGTGAACGTCGTCTGGCCTACCGTGTGGGGGCGGTCGATCTGCTTCGGGACTTGGAGGTACGCGGTGCAGGAGCTCCCCGCCGGTGGGTAGATCGTGGTGGTTCGGCCCGTGCCGTCGGCGCCGATGACGACGGTCAGCGTGGTGCTGTAGACGGCCGCACCGTTGACCGTGCACACGACCATGACCTGGTAGAAGTCCCGGTTGTTGGCTCCCGTGACCTTGAAGTAGACGCCGCCCGCCGCCGTCACCGTGCTGCCGCCCGCCGCGGGGACCGCGGCGATGCTCGGGCCGCTCGTACTCGCGGTCGGGCTCGTCGTACCGGAGCTCGTGGACGTCGTGCTCGTGCTGGTAGTGGACGCGGTGGTCGTGTTCGCCGCGGGAGCCACAGCGGGCGCCGAGCTGGCCGAGCTCGCGGTGGCAGTCGGCGTGGCCGTCGTCGTCGTGGCGCCGGCCGGCGGGGCGACCGCGCTCGTGATGGTCACGGCCGCAAAGCCGCGCGCGAGGTTATAGCCGGACACCGGGAAGACCTGTACCCAGAAGAACTCGACCGGCTCGTACTTCGCGCTCCCGTTGACGGTCACCTTGATCGTCACGGACGTCGCGCCGGCCGCGACGGTCACGGTCCCGGACGCCGCCACGTAGTCGCCGGCGGCGACCGTGGCGACCGGCCCGTCGAGCGTGGTCCAGCTCAGGGTGAGCGGGCCGGTCGGCGCGGCAGAGAGCGTGATGGTAAGCGTCGCCGTCGTGCTTCCGCTCGTCGGGGCGGTGACCGCGGCGTCGGCGATCGAGACCGTGGGCGGCGGCGGGGCGGCGCCGGTGAAGAGCGCGTCGTCGGTCAGGAAGTGGAACGAGTCGAACGACGCCGACCCGGACTGGGCGAGCGTGCCCACCCGGCCGTCCGTCAAGGCGGCGTTGAAGACGTAGCTGCCAAGCACGGTCCCGTTGAGCGTCACCGTGACGACCGTGCCCTTGAAGACGAGGTCGAGCGTGTAGTCCTTGCCGGCGGTGAGGGCGGCGGCGAAGGACTGCTGTACCTGCCAGCCCCGCCGTGGGTCGGCGTGGCCCACGATGACGCGCTGCCCCGGGACGTCGAGCGCGACGAACTTGAAGTCGTTCGGCGCATACTCGTCGAAGACGAGGCCCGCGACGCCGTTCGTGTTCAGCACCGCGACGGCCTCGACGTAGGAGATCGGGTCGATGAGCTGTCCCTGTGGCGTGTAGCTCGTCGTCGAGATGGCCGGCGAGGAGCCGGCTGCCGTGCCGTACCGCCCGTACGCGACGTTCCAGATGCCGGTCTGATCAGAGGTGAACGAGTCGGCGGCGCCGTCGTCGAAGTAGCTCGTGCGGTCGAGGGTCACCTGCGGCGGGAGCACCTGGAGGGCGATGTTGTCGATGAGCCCCTGCGAGTCGTTCGAGCCGAAGCCGATGAAGCCCTTGTTGAGCGCCACCTGGTCGCCGTTGGGCAGGACCCGCGCGGCGAACGTGTAGGAGAACGCCTTCGTCCCGTTGATCGTCACTGTCACAACCGTGCCGTTCACGGCGACGAGAAGGTCGTAGAACGTCCCAGGCGAGAGCGAGCCGGTCACGGAGCCCTGCGCGTCATACCACCAGCCGCCCGCGTCGCGGTGGCCGATGACCATCTTGTTGATCGAGTCGTCGATGCCCGCGAACTTGAAGTCCGTAGGGCTCCAGTAGTCGAAGATGACGAACGAGTTGGCCTTCCAGCCCGCCGTCGGCTTCTGGACGGAGATCGACGCGCGGACCTCGTAATAGATGGGGAGGTAGGCGTCGGCGTACCAGACGGCGGCAGCGTCCTTTCCAAGCGACGCCGCGGCGACCTGGAGCTGCCCGTTCGCGACCTGGAACGAACCGGAGTCGACGGCGAAGCCCTGGAGCGTGCCGCCGTTGAAGTCGGCCGAGCGGAGGACGTCGCGCTTCCCACCGGGCAGGTTGCCGGCCTGCGGGTCGGTGGGCCCGCCGGTCTGCTGCTGCCACAGGCCGTGGTCGTGCTGCGTCACGAGGCCGAGTTCGCCGTCGGGCTCGCCATTGCGGGCGGGATCGTCGCCCGTGTCGGTGGCCCGCGTCGGGTCGGCGCCCTGCGAACGCGAGAGCGCGTACAGGAACTCGGGGAGCTGCGGCTCGACCTGGCGGCTCACGGTCGCGATGCCGAACGGCGCGAACGGGACGATGTAGCTGTTGAACTCGCCCACCCAGTCGATGAGCCGGTCGCCGCCCGTATTGCCGATGAGGATGTCGAGCCCGCCGCCGCCGAACGCGCGGTCCTCGAAGCTCGAGTTCGGGCCGTCGGGGACGTCGTTGAGGCCGTAGCTCGTGCCGGTCGTGAGGTCGTCGTCGGCCTGGAGAAGGTCGTTGCCGTAGCCGCCATACATCGTGTCGTTCCCGGTGCCGCCCACGAGCCAGTCGTTGCCGAGGTCGCCGAAGAGGACGTCGTTGCCGTCCGAGGCCACGGTGCTCGTCTGGGTGCAGTTGCCCTGATTGTCGACGGCGGTGCACGCCGTGACGGGGTCGCCGAGGGTTGCGTCGTTGTTGAGGAAGAATTGGAGGTTCTTGAGCGGCGTACCGCCCTTCCACACGGTCCCGTCCGGGTTGAAGAGGATGATCCGGCGCGGATCGTACTCGTCGTAGAGGAGGAACTCGCCGAGGCGGCTCGCGACGTGGTGGTTGGAGTGCCACGCGTTCGTGTCCGCGCCGAAGTGGAGGATGTCGCCCGGGTTCCACGGGTGGTTGAAGTCGGTCCGCGTGACGCCGACGGGGTTGCCGTTCGCGTCGAACGCCTGGACGTAGCTCTCCGCGCGGGCCTCGGAGCCGCTCATCGCGTCGTCGCCCGCACCGCCGTGGAGCTGGTCGTTGCCGAGGCCGCCGAAGATGACGTCGTCGGAGTTGTTGGCGTCGTAGGCCGGGTTCGCGGCGCCCGCCGAGCGCGGGGTGAGGTCGAACGGCGTCTCGTCGACCGCGGTCGTCAGCGCGCCGTTGTGGTTGATCGTGGCCTGCTGGACCATGCCCGGCGTGTAGATGAACTCGTCGAGGACGTTGCCGTTCGCGATGCGCGTGTTCGGGTCCGTGGGCAGGAGCGTGAGGACGCCGTAGAGCGGCTCGGAGAAGCACCCGCCGGAGGCAGTAACCGTGTTGGGCGCGCAGCCTGTCGCAACCCACGCGCTGCCGTTCCACGCGACGCCCGTCGCGCTGTTGCGGCTCGTGAAGATCCGGCCGTCGTCGCCGAGGACGGTGTCGTCGCCCGCGCCGCCCGAGATCCAGTCGTTGCCCCAGCCGCCCACGATCTGGTCGTTCTGCGCGTCGCCGAAGACGATGTCGCTGCCCGGGCCCGCGTACACGGTGTCGTCGCCGGACTCGCCGTGGATCTCGTTGACCCCGCCGATGTCGTACAGGCGGCAGTTCGGGTTGTAGACCGGGTTGCCGTTCGCGTCGAGCGTCGGGGCGCACGCCGCGAGCTGTGCCGCGAACAGGAGGCTGTGGGCGCTCGGCAGGATCGGGCTGCACACGGGCTGCGTGGGCGAAGTGTTGCACGTGCCCGTGGTGCCCGCGGGGAAGAAGAGGTCCGGCCGGAAGTCGGGGCCGCCCGGCGTGTAGTCGAGGAGGCTCACGCCGCGAACCACCTGCTGGCCGTCCGCGTTGTACTTGCACGACACAGGGCGGCCGGTCGCGTCGAGCGTGCAGCGCGTGAGGTCGTACGTGTCCCAGTTGTAGGTCACGTAGCGCATCGTGTCGGGGTTGCTCAGGAGCAGGTGGCAGTCGGCGGACGGGGTAGACCCCGAACCTGCCACAGTCGCCGCGCGGCAGCCCGACGTGTCCGTGCCGTTGACGCCGACGATCCGGATGATGTCCCCGTTCGCCCCGACAATCGTGTCCGCGTCGCGCGAGTGGATGTCCCGGTTGAGCGTGCCGTCGGCGAGCTGCCGGTTCGCGGTCGCGTTGAGGCCGCCGCTCTCGCCGACCTCGTTGTTGAGATCAATCTGCGTTCCGGCCCCACCGAAGATGAGGTTGCGACCCAGATCGCCGACGACGGCGGAGGCCGGAACGTAGGTCGGGTTGCCGTAGGCGTCGCTCACCACGGAGTAGGAGCCGCCGTCGGGCCGCTGGTACGGGCTCGTGAGGCTGTAGAAGTCCGAGTTGCCGCCCACGAGGTCGTCCTGGCCGAGGCCGCCGAAGATCACGTCGTTGCCGGCGTTGCCCTCGATGTAGTCCGAGCCGTCCGTCGCACGCTCGACCGACGGGTAGACCGTGAGCGGGCCGACCGGGTCGCACACGACCGTCCCGGGAGCGCCCGTGCAGCCCGTCGGGATGCGGAACGCGCCCACGCGCTGGAGCGCCGTCGTCGGGCTTCCGGGGGCGACCCAGTCGATCGAGCCGTCGCCCTGGACCGTGTCGTCGCCCATCTGGCCGAGAATGACGTCGTTCGCGCCGCCGCCAGCGAGGTAGTCGTTGCCCCACGAGCCGAGCCACTTGGCGCCGTCGTCCGCCGCGAAGTCCTGCCACAGGTTGGAGACCTTGTATTCGGCCCACCACGGGACGTCATTGTTGGTGCGGTAGTTCTGGGCGATGCCGTTGGTCAGCAGAGTGCCGGAGTTGTAGGCGTCTACTGGATTAGACGCCGTGCCGCCGCACGGGTTCGCGAGGTCGGAACGGCTGTAGAGGAGCGTGCCGCACAGCGACTGGAAGCGTCCGTTGGTCCAATCGCCGTAGCTGCGCTGGATCGAGACGTTGTCGCCGAAGACCATATCGTCCTGGCCGCCGCCGTCGATCGCATCGTTGCCCGCGCCGCCGACGAGGAGATCGCGCCCCGCGCCGCCATAGATCCAGTCGTCGCTGCCGTTCTGGAGCGCCTTCGAGTCGACGCTCAGGACGCCCATGCCGCCGTCGGTCTGCGTGCCGGCCGTGCCCAAACCGCCGGTGAGGAGCGTCGTTTGGAGCTTCTGGAGCTTGCCCGGGACCGGCTTCGTCGTGTCTCGCGCCCCCGAGACGTCCTGGGTCACGACGCCGAGGTCGCCGAAGATGATGCTGTCGTCCTGGCCGATCGTCGTGCCGGTGACGCCCGCGATGGTGCCGGCGCCCTCGCCGTACAGGAGGTCCGGGGCGGCCTTGAGAAGGTCGCGGTCGGGGTACTGTGCGGCCGGGTAGCCGGCGGGGCCGTTGCCCGCCGTCGCGACGGTGAGGAGCCGCGTGATGAGGTCGACGTTGAAGCCCGAGTCGCCGTAGATCAAGTCCTCGCCGCGCTCGCCGAAGACCGTGTCAGAGCCCGAGCCGCCCGCGATCTGGTCGCCCGTCTGCGAGCCGATGAGCGTATCGTCGCCCGCGCCGCCGTACATCGTGACGCCGACGCTCAGGAGGTTGCCGTTGGCGTCCGTGCCCGCGAGCACGTGGGCGTCGATCACGTCGTTGCCGCTGAACTGGAACGGGTTCGCGAGCGGGAAGACGAAGAACGGAGCGCTGTTGCCCACCCGGTTGAGGACGACGACGCTGTACACGCCCGTCGTCGTCGCGCCCGGCGTCGTGACCGGGAAGGCGGGGCCGGCCGGGAAGTCGGCGAGCGAGAGCGCGAGGTTCACCGAGATGGCCGACGCCGTGACCGCCTTGACGATGCCGACGTACTGCGAGATGGCGGTCACCGTGCGCGACTGCCACGGCATGGGCGCGATGACGGGGCCGTTGAGGAGCATCGTCTGGCGGCTCACGTCGAAGCCCGTGACGGTCCAGACGCCCGTGAGGCCCGAGATCGTGACCTGCATGCCGGTCGCGAACGCGGAGCTCCACGTGCCGCTCGCGAGCGTGATGCGGTCCGTGCCGAGGAGGATCGAGCCGGTCTGGACGATCGGCGTCGCGAGGCTCAGCGCGAGTTCCTGGCCCACGGCGAAGCCGTCGTGGAGGAACGAGCCGCTGCCCGTGCACGCCCCCGTGCAGGAGTTGAGCGTGATCGTGCCCGTGTGGCCGTCGCTCGAGAGGGCGAGCGTGACGTTCGCGCCCTCGATGTGCGGCATGGGCTTCGGGCCGAAGTTGTGGAGCGTGAGGTGCGTCGGGTCGCCGCCGTACCAGACGCCGTCCTGCGACGTGTCGCCGTAGAGGACGAGCGGCGAGGCCGGCCCGCCGCCGCCCGTCACGGTGATCGTGTCGCCGCCCAGACGGACGGCGCTCACGAGGCCGGTCCACGAGCTTGCTGCGGCGAGCGCGCCGCCGTTGACGGTGATGGTGCCCGCGGCCGGGTCGATGGCTGTGATGATGCGGTAGCCCGTCACTCCGTCGATGCGGACGAGCATGCCGACGGCGAGGCCGGAGCCCGCGAGTGTTCCAGCGGGCAGGCCCGTGAAGGCGACGACGCCGCCGTCGGACGTCGGCGTGATCGAGCCGCTTCCGGCGACCCAGAGCCGGCTCACGGCGCTCACGACGCCGGTCAGCGCACCCGGCGTGAGGGCCGCGCCGTCGACGATCATGACGGCGCCGTCGGACGGGTTGCCGTCGGCGTTGAGCGCGCTGCTGTTCGCGAAGGCGACAATCGTGCGGATCCCGACGCCCGGGATGTAGACGCGCTGGCCCGCGCGGAAGCCGAGGGCCTGCCACGCTTGGCCGTTCGAGATCAGGACGCCGTTGCCGGAGACGATGCTCAGCATGCTGTGCGTCGGGGCCCAGCCCGCCGGGAGCGGCGTGCGGACGGCGCCGTTGCCCGCCGCGAGCTCGTCGACAACGGAGACCTGGCCCGTGAGCGGGCCTGCGGCCAGCGCAGTCGCGCCCGCGAGGAGCATGACGTCGCCGGGCAGGCTGCCCGCGTTGCCGCTGTTCGCGAAGCCCGTCACGGTGTAGAGGCGGCCGTCCGGGGCCTCGACGAGCTGGCCCGCGCGGAAGCCGAGGTCCGCCCACGCGAGGCCGTCGGCGCGGACGAGGCCCTGGCTGCCGCCGACCGTGAGCACCGCGAAGGTACCCGTGACGAGCAGCGGGCTGTTGCCGCCGCCGTGGACCGCCGTGATGCCGCCGTGGTGCGCGAGCTCGCCGCGCTGGCCCGTGATCGGGTTGAAGTCGCCGCCCTGGACAAGCGTGCTCTGGACCGTGAACTGGTCGTTGCCCTGGCCGAGCATGATGTTGAGGATCTCGATCGTCGAGACGGCGCCGTCGGTCGAGTACTGGCCCGTGTTCGGGTCCACGCTGAGCGAGCCGTAGCTGATGCCGCCCGGGAACGTGAGGGGCTCGCCCCACGGGAGGCGGTGGGTCACGGGGTCGGCGAGGTTGCTGAAGTCGAGGCCTGGGCCCATGTTGAGGCCCGTGACGGCCGTCGACGTGAGGTTGCCCGTGAGGTTCTGGTGGCTGCCGTCGTCATAGATGTTGAGCGTGTCAATCTGCTGCCACTCGGGCACCTGCGCGGCGACGCGGAACGGCGGCGTGTTGCCCTCGCAGGGCAGGAGGATCGCGGCCTTGAGCGAACGGTCGGAGGCCGTCGTGCCGCCCTCGACCGAGAGCGGGCCCCGGATCTGGTCGAGGCGATGGGCCTGCTTCGGGAACGTCACGAGGTTCGAGCGGCCTGCGGGGACCACCCAGTTGACGTCCGCGACGAGGTTCACGGTCTGCTGGATCCACCAGTTCGACGGCGTGAACGTCACTGACGCGGCCCACTGCGTGACGGTCGCGAGCTGGCCGACGGCGGCGGGCTTGGCCGCGCTCGTGAAGTACAGGACGTTGAGCGTCCCGCCGTTCGCCGAGCCGAAGGCCTGGATCTTGTAGAAGGTCGCGTCCCCCGAGATCTTGACGACCATGCCCTCGGTGAAGCCGCTGTCGAGCCAGCTCGAGCCGTCGTCGCGGGTCAGCGCGCCGGTTGCGGCGTTGTAGGAGAGCGTGTGGCCGGCCGTGCCTGTGAAGATGCCGGCGTCCTGGAGCTGGCTGATGATGACGCCCGCGAACGGGTTCGCCCAGTCTGCACGCGCCACGGGGAGCGGGCGGTCGAGGGTGAGGGACCCGGCGGTGAGGCCGAGGACCTGGTAGTCGCCGTCGTCGGCCGTTCCCGTGCCGCTGATCCGGATCTTCTGGCCGATCCGGAAGCCCTCGTCGAGGAAGCTGCCGAGGTCGGAGCCGTTGCCGCGGGTGACCGTCGAGCCGGAGACATTCAGGAAGCCCTTGAACGCCTGCGCCGCGCGCTGGCCTCCGTACGGCTGGTACGACGCGCCGCCGAACGGCGCCACGTCCACCTGGCCGTCGGTGAGGACGAAGACCGTCACGGGCGCCGCGGGCGCGGAGTTGAGCCGCAGGGTGTACGAGTCGCCCGTGCCGGGGACCGTGCACGCGGCGTTGCCGCACGCCTGGACAACCGTCGAGCCGTCGCTCTGCTCGACGAACACGCCCGGCGTCTTGTCGCTGATGACCTGGACGTCGACGCGCGAGCTGATGCGCGACGCGGCGGCGAGGTACGCGGCGTCGGTCGTGGACGGGTCGATCGTCATGATGATCGCCGTGTTGTGCGGGTCCATCGCCGCGATGATGTTCCGCGCGTGGACCGTCACGATCACCGGAACGTACCAGTTCGCGCTCGTGAACGTCACCGTGTAGACGTACGGGGTCGCACCGCACGCGGTCGGGTCGCTGAACGCGGCGCCCTGGGCGATCGCGAAGCGGCCGTCGGCGCTCGCGAGGCAGACCATGTTGTCACTCGGCACGATCCGGACGACGACGGTCTTCCCGGCGGCGGGAGCCTTCGCGAGCTGGACCGTCAGCTGGTCCGAGACCTCGGTCGTGGCGGTGCCCGCGAGGACCGTCGTGTCGTTGTCGAGGTGGCCCGTGGTCGGGTCAGTCTGGCCGACGAGGACGTCCGCTTGGTCGTTGTCGTAGATCGCCGCCTCGACGTTGCGCACGATCGCGCCGTCGAAGTTCGGGTCGGCACTGATGACCGAGTGGTTGACCGTGACAATGCGCGTTCCTTCGGGCCGCGTGTCGTCGACCGCGTAGAGGTACACGGTCTGGTCGCTGTTCCAGTTCGTGCCGTCGAAGACGAGGACGAGCGAGCGGTCCGAGACGCTCTTCGACGCGCCGCCGAGGAGGATCTGGCGGTAGAAGTCCGCGAGCGCGCTGCCCGTGAGGTTCGCGGCGAGGAGGATCGTGTCCCCGGCGTTGCCCGTCGGGGCGCCGTCGGGCAGGGTGCCGACCGTGAGCTGCGGGTGCTCGGTCGACGGTGGGTAGGCGGCCGAGACGGTCACGTACACCTTGCACTGGGCGTCGGTGAGGCCCGCGCAGACCGGGTGCGCCGCGAGGTGGACGGTGTACGAGTCGAGCGACGGGAGCGGCGGCGTGCCGCCACAGAGCGACGAGGTCGGGCTCAGGAGATAGCAGCCGCCCTCGTACACGGCCGTGAAGCCGCCGCTCTCGGTGATGACCACTTGGCCCTGGCCCGGCCGCGCGACGGTGACCGGCACGCCGTCGGCCACGAGCCCGTTGTAGCCCGGGTCCGTCGAGACGACGCCGTGGTTGACGGTGCTGCTCGTGCCCTGGATGTTGAGGGCGAACACGTCCCCGGCCACGTCGCCCGCGACGTTGATCGTGTCGCTCCCGAGGCCGCCGATGACGCGCGTGGCCATGCCGGGCGCGGTGGAAAGGACATCAATGGTGTCGTCGCCTTCGAGCGCGTCGATCTCGAGGATCTGGATGTTGACGTACGAGACCGACAGGCCCGCGCCGTAGATCGCGTGCGCGGTCACGACGATGTGGTCCGCAAACTCAGTGCCGAGGATGACGACCTTGTTGAAGCCCGTGCCGCCGTCAATCGAGACGGGCGCGTTGAGGTTGTACTCGACCTGGTTCTGGCCCGCGCCCGTGCGGATGTCGCTCTCGGCCGCGGTCGAGAAGCCGCTCGTGAGGCGCGGCATCGCGATCTGGTCCTGCGCGTTGATCCACACGATGTCGCACGTCGCGCGCTCGGCGTCGGTCAGCGAGACGCTCGGGTCGGTGCAGCTCTTGCCCCCTATCGAGGCCGGGAGGCCGTGGCCCGTGCGGACCTCGGCGAGCGCGAAGGCGCGGACCACGAAGAGGTCGTTGCCATCGTCGCCCTCGAGGCGCAGCGGGGCCTGGTTCGAGTAGACGGAGAACGTGTCGTCGCCCGCGTCGCCGACCGCGACGAGCGGGGCCGAGGCGCCCGCGGAGACCCAGCCGCGCGTCGTCGCGACGGTGCCGAACACGTCCTGCGGGTTGAGGTCGCCTCCGCTCGTGTCGCGCGTGATGCCGTCCGCCGAGACGCCCAGGTTCGAGGAGAACGCGTTCGCGTCGCGCTGGCGGCCGTAGATCTGGCCGATCTGGAACGAGTCGTTGCCCGCGCCGCCGTCGAGCGTCGTCGTCACGGTGACGTCGTCGGACGCGAAGACGTCGTTGCCGCCTAGGCCGTTGACGGTGAGCCGTCCGTTGATGCCCGTGTCGTAGTTGATGCGCTCGTAGGACTGGGGGCGGAGGGCCGGGTTGCCGGTCGGGTCCGATGTCGTGACGTCGTTCGTGAGGAGGCTCACCGTGACGTTGGCGAGGGCGACGTTCGACGTCGGCACCTGCTCGGTGGTCAGGGAGACGCCCACGGGGAGGGTCTCGGCGAACGTGATCCACGTGCCGTTGGGGTCGACGCTCGAGACCGTGTAATCGCCTGCCCACACGCCCGCGGTCGAGCCGCCGAGGTGGACGCGGAGGCCCACGAGGCTGGCCGCGAACGTGCCCACAGGGGCTCCCATCAGGGTGCGGCCCGGCGCGGTGCCAGCACCGCAGCCCGTCGAGGTGAAGCACAGGCTCAGGTTGCCCGTGAAGAGCGGCGTCCGCGCGCCGAACTGGCCGTGCAGGAGGGCCACGAAGCCCGGATCGTCCGAGCGCTCGCCGGCCGTGTTCGACGTCGGCGTCGAGGCGATGAAGCGCGAGCGGCGCAGGAGGAAGATGTCGTCCGTCGGGTACGGGTTGCCCTGGGCGTCGTAGCCCGAGAGCGCGCTGTCGTAGCCGTTGACGGTCAGGTAGTCCGTGCCGTCGGCGGGCGCGCCGGTGTCGAGGACGTTGATGACGTAGTTGTGGCACGTCGAGCCGGTCGGGTCGCCCGCGAAGCACGGCTGGCTGCCTGTCGTGGTGATGACGTACGTGTCGGTTCCGCCCTGGCCGTCGAGCGTGAGCGTCATGCCGTCCGCGACGTCCATGGTCTGGAGCTGGTTGACGAAGATGAAGTCTTCGCCGTCGCCGGCCGGGGCGTACGAGCCGCCCGCCGTCGGGGTGTTGGAGCCATAGACCCGCGTGATGTTGCGCAGGTACGTCTGGTCGAGGCTGACGATGTCGGCGTCGGCGTTGCCGAAGATGCGCGTGAGGTGGCACGCGTGCCCATCCTTGTCGAGCTGGCTCACGCACGCGTTCGTCTGCGTCCCGCCGAAGTTGACGGTTCCGTTCGTGGTCTGGGCCGTGCCGGACCACAGCTCGCCGTGCAGGTGCATGACCGTGCCCCAGCCCGGGTCGGGGACGCCGACGGCGGAGCCCGCGGCCGTGTTGGAGAAGTCGCCGTAGATGTCGATCCACTGGGCGGCGCGGATGCTCGCGACGAGCGACGGGTTCGCGTCCGTCGCGACCCAGCCTCCGCCGGCGGCGTTGTAGCCGTCCGTCGTGATGTTGTCGCCCACCCGCAGGAGCACCCAGCCCTGGTCCGCCTGGATGAGCCCGCGCTGGATCTGGCCGTTCGCCGTCGTGCGCGGGGCGTTCTCGACGAAGAGGAGGCTGCAGAATTGGCGGCCGCCCGCCGTCGTGCTCGCGCACGGGAGGAGGTTGAGGTCCTCGCCCTGCGCCGCGGTCTCCGCCACGGTGAGCCGGACGTTGCCCGCGAACGTCCGCGCGAGGACGACGTTCATCGGGGCCGGTGTGCCGAAGTCGCTCGGGTCTGCGGAGTCCGGGATCTCGGTGACGAAGATGCCTGTGTCGGCCTCGAACGCGACCGTCGCGGCAGGCGAGGTCGAGGACGCGCTCCACGGGGTCGTGAAGCGGCCCGAGGAGATGTCGAGGTCGTTCGTGCCATCGGCCGCGCCGATCGATCCGCCTACGGCCTTGATGTCGATCGTGTTGCCGATGACGTCGGCGGCGGTGTCCCCGGTGGGACCGTTGGCGTCGATCACGGAGCCCTTGACGCTCACGAGCGAGACGTCGCCGCGCGTCCGCACGAGGTGGATCCTCAGATCGTCGGTGTTGGCCGGGTTGCTGTTGCCGATTTCGGTCACGAAGACGCCGAGCGTGTTCGCGGACGCCGTGTCGATGGCCGTGAGGACGCCGGTGTTGGTCCGGAGCGCGTCGACGTTGATCTCGAGGAAGTCGCTCGGGAGGCCGATGCCGCCAAGGGCCCCGCCGGTTCCGGCCGTGAGCTTGATGTTGACGCCCGAGACGTCCACCGACGTTTCGTGGTTCGCATCGAGGATGCGCTGCGGCGAGGTCAGAACGACGTCGTTCTGCGTCGAGTCGATGTGGCCCACGAGCATGTCGCCCGCGAGCTCGGTCGCGGTGATCTTGCCGTTCGTGGTGAGGAAGATCTGCGCGACGTCGGCCGCGAGGTAGCCGCCGGCCATGCTCGGATCGTCCACGGGGCTGTGGCTCGGCGAGCCGCCGGTCCACGCGACGTCCGTGTTGATGGTGAACGTCACCGTCGTCGTCGGCGTCGCCGCGCTCACGACGTGCGTTCCGTCGTCGATCGCCGTCGTCGCGCAGTACTTGGGCTCCTGGGCGGCGTACGCGGACGACGTCGAGACGTGGCAGATGTCGAGTTCGTCACCCGAGCGGGCCTCGGCGAAGACGTACGCAGAGTCGAGCGTCGACGTCGCGGTCCCGAACGCCCGGAGGATGCGCGCGAGGTTCGGGTCGGCGGTGTCCGGCTCGTAGTGCGTCTGGTACTGGCCGCTGCCCGGGTTCGTGGCCGTCGAGCCGTACGGGCCGCCGTCGGCGCCGACGCCGGGGTTGTAGCCCGTCGGGAAGACGTAGTGGTAGTTGCTCGTCGCGGCGTGGTACGCGTTCACGGTCACGAGGACGTTGCTCGCGAGGTCGTTGCCGTTCTTGCTGTCGTTGACGACGACGTCGAGGTCGTCGCCCGCGGTGAGCCGCGTGACGGTGACGGTGAGCGCGGAGCCGAGGGCTTCATCGGTGCGGCGGTTCGCGGTGAGGTCGAGCACGAGGTCAGCGCCGGCGTCGGCGGTGATGGAGAAGTCGTGGTAGGCGCCGTCCACGCTCTGGTAGCGGACGAGTTCGACGGCGATCGGGTTGCGCTCCGCGTCCTGCGTCCCGGGCACCGGGTGCTGGGCGGCCTGGTGGCCCACGTTCCCGTGCGGGGCGGACAGCGTGAGGATGTTGGTGCGGATGACCTTGGTGGCGACGGCACCCAACGGTCCGGCGAGGATGTCTCCACTCGCGTTCTCGATGTCGGTCGTGCCGATCGGGTTCTCGATGAAGTTGTCGAGCCGGATGAACGGGTTCCGGACGGGGCACGTGTACGCGCACGTGTTCTTGATGAGGACAAGGGTCGGCGGGAACGTGTACTTGATGTCGAAGTCGAAGCTCGCGCCGACCGATGGGGGGCTCAGGCCGCTCACGCTGTGGCCCGTGCCGGGCTTGATGTCCTGGACGCGAACCTCGATGACCGGCGAGTTGACGGTATTCACGACGTCGATCTTGTTGACGATCATGCTCAGGTTCGAGGCGTTGAGGAGCTTGACGTAGTTCCACGTCTGCTGGAACTGGAACTGGCCCAAGCCGCCCCAGATCTCGCCCTGGGGTGCCGACGAGCCGTCCGTGAACGTCGGGACGTTCGCGAGGAACCGCGCGTTTGCGCCGTGGTTGTAGAGGATGTCGTCGACGCTGAACTGCGTGCCCGTGAGCTGGCCGACCGTGTGGATGCCGTTGAACGGATCGTCCGTGAAGACGTGGCCGTTGAGGTCGCGCACGGTCGCGTTGACGAGCTTCGTGACGTTGCCCGCCGCGTCCACTTCGACCCACGGATTCGGTTCGCCGAGCATGATGACGGTCGATTCCCAGAAGATCCAGCGTCTCAGGTTCTGGCCGCCGCCGCTGCTGTCCGAGCCGCCGAAGTCGAGGAAGCCGCCGCTGCGGTCCGTGTGGCGCAGGTAGTGGTCAACGAGCTGGTTGACCGTGACCGTGAGGTCCGAGGTCGTGATCGTCGAGCCGCTCATTCCCGCGACCTGGGCCGTCGTGCTGACGTCGGAGCTCGCCGTCGGGGACGTGCGGCCGCCGAAGCAGTGGCACGTCGAGGACGCGTAGCTGTCGATGTTGATGCCGCGGTACTCGGCGTTGAGCGCGGTCGAGACGTTGCCCGTGAGGTTCGCGCTGCCCGCGAGGACCGTCTGGGTGAGGCCGCTCACGTCCACGGCCGTCGTCGCCTCGGAGTTCGCGCCGAATGCCGTGGCCCGCGAGCTCGAGGTGCCGACGAGGTGGAGCGCGTCGACGTAGGAGCCGACGGCGATCGAGTTGCCGCTCACGCTGCCCGCGACCGTCGTCTGCGTCGTCGCGACCGCCCCCGAGCCGGGGACCCACGAGGCGTCGCCGCGGCCCACGCGGATCGCGAGGTTCGTCGTGCCGTCGACGCCGAGGCCGCCGACATCGGCCGTGCCCTGGCCGTACGCGTACACCGCGGTGTGGGATTCGATCGTTGCGGCCGTGCCGGCCGTTACCGTTCCCTTGATCGTCACCGTGGTCGAGTAGTCCGTGAGGATCGTCTCGCCGGACCCGCCGCCCGCGAAGAGGCCGCCCGAGCTCGAGGACGCGATCATCGTCGGGTGCAGCTCGGAGTTCGCCGAGACCGTCACGCCCTGCGCCGCGCTCAGAGCCGCGTTCGTGTCGACGAGGATCGTGTTGCCCATGTAGAGGTGCGTGTCCGCGCTCGCCGAGTTGACCGAGATGAGCCCGCCGCTGTCGTTGGACGAGACCGTCTTGCCCGAGACGATGCCGTGCGTCGTCACGGTGACCGACCCGCCGTCGAGCGTTGCGCCATTGCCCACGGTCGTGCTCAGGGTCGACGTGACCTGGACGAGGGAGGCCGCCGTCGAGACCGAGATCGCGCCGCCTCCCCCGCCTGTCGCGGACGCCGAGACGACGAGGTCGCCGCTCGTCGCGCCGAATGGGATGTTGTCCCCGATGCCGTGGAGCCGCTGCGTGCCCGCGCCGCTCGCGGGGGCGATGTCCTCGACGAGCGTGTAGACGAGGCTCCCGAGGCCCGAGACGCCCGAGGGGAGCGTCGGCGTCGAGAGGTTGATGCCGTCGCGGGCGAACGTGTGAAGCCCGCCCGTCTGGCCCGGGACGATCGTGTAGGGTTTGGCCGCGCCGCCCGGCGTGTCCGAGAGCGAGAACGACGACGAGCACGCGCCGCCGCAGCCGACGACGTAGTAGCCGTGGCCGTCCGTGAGGCCCTGGATCGGCGCGTTGGCGGCGTACCACAGCTGCTGGACGACGGCCTTGCCCGCTGTCGTCGTGTTCGGCGTGAGCGTGAGCGCGACCTGCGGCTGGTTCGTCGAGGTGCCGCAGTCCGCCTTGAGGCCCGTCGCGTGGCACAGCGAGTCGGCGAACTTGTACTCCTGGCCGTTGATGCGGATGAGGTAGTAGTAGCCGGCCGCGATGCCGATCGTGCTGCCCGACTTCGGCGCGTAGTAGACACGCGTGCCGGTCGAGAAGCCCATGTCGAGGAAGTTGCCGGGGTTGGACGGGTCCTCGACCGCGAAGAAGACGTCATTCGCGTCGCTGCCCGTCGCGGCGACCCACTTCTTCTGGCTGCTGTCCCACAGGACGTTGACCTGGCCTGAGCTGAACGTCGCGGCCGGCGTGGGCTGGTAGTACGTCACGAAGTCGCCGTCGTGGAACGTGTTCGTGGCCGTGATGACGCCGGTGCCGCCGTTGATGCTGCCCGCGTTGACGGACACGCTCGTCGACGTGAAGCCGATGGGCTGGAGCTTGATGCGGTACGCGTCAAGCACGTGGACCCGGTAGCGCGTGCCGTTCGTGAGGCCGCCGACGTCCGAGGTCACGCCGCCCGCGCCGAGCGGGATCGCCGAGTACCACACGACGTCGCCCTCGTGGAGGTGGTGCTGGCGGAGGCCGAAGTCGATGACGTCGTTCGCGGCGTCGACGTTCGTTCCTGTGAACACCGCGCCGAGCTCGAGGCTCGTGGGGCTCGTGACGATGACCGAGTACTGCGCGCCGTCGGTGAGGCCCGCGACGACGGGGTGGCCTTGGGCGTCGTACGTCACGACGTCGCCCGTGTTGGCGTTGTGGTTCGCGGTGAACGTGATCGTGTTCGCCGCGTCCGAGACGCCGCCCACGCCGTCGAATGTCCCGTCCGAGGCCGGCGGGAGCGGCGGGTTCGCCGATGCGTCGACGGTGATCGAGCCCGCGGCCTTGATGCTCGCGCCGCCCGTCACCGACGCCGTCGACGTCGGGGACATCGTCGCCGTCGCGCTGAACGAGCCGACGTTGATCGCGCCGCCCGTCGCGCTCGACGTGCTCGCGTCGGAGTCGCTCAGGCCGATCGACTGGGCGCTGATGTCCCCGGTCACCCGGATGACGGACGTCGATCCGCCGAGGACGACGCCGACCGTCGGCGTGCCGTGGCTCGACGACGTCGAGTTCGTGACCGAGAGGAGGCCGCCGCCCGTCTCGTCCATGCCCGCGACGGCGGTGTCGTTGCCCTTCGCGAGGACCGTGAGGGTCGCGGCGCCGGGGTTGCTCGTCGATCCGGAGAGGACCCGCACGTTGCCCAGGACGGACGCCGTCGTCGTGCCCGAAGCCTCGGCGTCCGGGTTCGAGTCGACGGAGACGTTGAGGATCGCGCCGTTCGCGTTCTTGAGCTTCGAGTGCGCGAAGTTGCCGCTCATGGCCCGGACCATGACGACCCCGCCCGGCGCGGCGAGCGTGCCGCCCGCGGCGAGCGTCGCCGTCGTCGTCGAGGCGGCCTTCGCATAGAGGTTGTTGGAGGAGATCGCGAGGCCGAGCGCAGCGGTGAGCGCGCTGCCCGAGGCGTCCACGACGTGGTCCGTGAGGAAGTTGCTGCCGTCGAAGTTGTGGTAGGCGAGGACCGAGAGCGTGCCGCCGCTCGTGACTGAGCCCGTGACGGTCGTCGCGACGCTCGAGGAGTCGGTCGCGTACACCGTCGAGACGCCCACCGCACCGCCGACGCCGAACGTGACCGCCGAGTAGTCCGCGATCGTCGAGTTGCGCTCGACGGCCTGGATCGTGACATCGCCCGTGCCGCTGATGCTGCCGCCCACGCCGGCCGAGACGCCCATGTCCGTCGTCGCCGAGTAGGTCCCATCCGTGACGCCGGCCCCGACGCCGCCGCCAGCCGCGTGGCCGTGGACGACCGCCGACGAATCGGCCGTCGAGCCTACCGTCACGCTGGTGACGCCGCTCGCGGTGCCGTTGAAGTCCGCGGTGACGTGGCCGCCCGCCTCTGCCGTCGGCTGCGCGAGTCCGATGCCCGCGGCGACGCCGACTGCGAGGCTGTCGGCCGCGGCGGTCGCCGCGTTGAGCGCGACGCTCATGACGGTGACCCAGCCCGGCCCGCTCAGGAGCGTTCCGCTCGCGACGGTCGTCGAGACCTCGGGCTTGCTCGTCGCGGTCGCGCTCGCGGCCGTGACGGAGCCGCCGATCGCGATGCCCGTGAGCCGCACCCGGGCGTAGGCCGGGTCCACGGTCGACGGCGTGGAGTCGCCCGCGAGGGTCACCGTCGGCCGGATCGGGGTCCCGCCGGAGTCGACGTTGAGCCGTGCCGAGACCGTGACGCCCGTGCCGTGGAGCTCGCCGCCGCCGATCGTGAACGCCTGGAGCGTCGGGCGGAAGTCCGACGTCGTCGTCGTCGCCCCGGCGCTGAACGCGCCGCCGATGC
This sequence comes from Sinomonas terricola, assembly GCF_034931225.1. Classification (NCBI taxonomy): domain Bacteria; kingdom Bacillati; phylum Actinomycetota; class Actinomycetes; order Micrococcales; family Micrococcaceae; genus Sinomonas; species Sinomonas terricola. The sequence goes on along the minus strand of NZ_JAYGGQ010000005.1, from coordinate 141,999 downwards.
CGATGCCGCGGCCGTCCGCGATGGCCGTCGCGGTCGACGAGGCGATGAACTCGACCGCGCCCGCCGTCGCGAGCACCTTGGCCGAGCCGCCCAGGAAGGCCTTGACGGTCGGGGCCGACGTCGTCGTCTCGGTCACGATCACGAGGTCGAAGCCGAGGCCCACGCTGATCATGTCCGTGAGCGCCTTGGGCGCGGACGTGAGGCTCGCGGTGACCGACGCCGCGGTCCCGGTCCCGCTCACTGTGACGGTTGTGGGGTGGCTCGCGTCCGCCGCGGCGCCCTCGGGCCCGACGTACGCCTTGACCGTCGTCGAATCCGTCGCGTGGGTCGTGATGAACGCGCCCGAGGCGAGGCCGACCGTGATGTTCGAGCCCGACGGCGGGGCGTTCGTCGCCGTCGGCGTGCTCGTGCCGCCCGCGTGGAGGGTGAGGGAGCCCGCGGTGATGGTCGCGCCGTCGTCGACGTGCGCGGCGATCGTGCCGGCGGTCGTGGCCTCGAGGTCGACGACGGCGATCGAGACCGCGGCGACCGCGATGTCCGTGTTCGTGACCGTCGCGTTCGCGGTGCGGCTCGCCTCGAGGTCCGCGGCGCCGGTGCCGAGCGAGACCGTGCTGGCCGCGCCGACGTAGACCTCGGTCGTGCCGTCGATCGTCGCGGTCGGGGTCACGCCGGTTCCGCTGATGAGCGCGAGGCCGAGCATCTTGGCCGTGCCGGTCGCATTCGGCGTTGCGGTCGCCGTGACTGTGAGTGAGCCCGCGACGACGGTGCTGCCCGCCGCGATGTACGCGCGTGTCGAGCCGTGGACCTCGGCGTCCGGCGTGAAGACCTGGACGGAGAGGCCCGCGCCCGAGGCGCCGCCGGACTCGGCCGTGGCGGTGTCCGAGGACGTCGCGGTGAGCGTGATCGCGCCCGAGCCGACGTTCGCCGAGCCGATGCCCGCCTCGGTGGTCGCATTGGATCCCACCTCGGCCTTCGCGGACGCGATCTGCGCCGCGATCGCGCCCATCGTGAGGGCCTTCGTCGTCGCCTCGGCGAGGTTCGAGCTCTGGGCCTTCGCGGTCAGGGCCGAGCCCGAGATCGAGGTGCCGCCGAGCCCGATGTCCGTGCCGCCGTCGACCTTCGCCGTCGGGACCGAGACGCCGAGCGCCGCGACGCCGCCCGCGCCGAGCACCGTGCTCGCCTCGGCGTGGTTGTTCGACGTCGCCGTGACCTCGACGAGGCCGCCCGCGTGGAGCGCGCCGCCAGACTGGCCGAGGACCTCGACGTCCGCGTTCGAGCCAACCTCGGCGAAGGCCATGCTGCCGTTGCCGGCGAAGGCCCCTGCCGCCACGCCCAGGATGTCCGCGGTCGCGAGGTTGGTGCCGTTCGCGTTGACCTCGATCGCGGCGGCGCCCGGCGTCGTCGCCGTCGACGTCGTCGTGACCGCGCCGTAGATGCGGACGCGGGCCGCGGAGTTGTCATGCGCGGCGGCGACCATGATGCTCAGGGCCGCAATGCCGCCGAACTGGCCGAGCGTCGCCGTCGCGACGGCCTGGTTCCCCGCGTTGCGCGTGCCGGCCTGGACGAGCACGAGGCCGGCGCCGCTGAGCGAGGCGCCCGCGCCGATCGTCGCCTCGATCTTCGCGTCCTGCGTGACGTCCGCGGTCGCAACACCGCCGCTCAGGCCGACGACGGAGACGCCGACCGTCGTCGAGCTCGCGGTCGCGGTGTTGTCCGCGAAGGCCTGGACCGTGATCGTGCTGGCGTTCGACGCCGAGCCGTCGGCTTCCGCGGTCGTGTGGCCCGAAACCGTCGCGAACGCGAGGAGGACCGTCACTTGAACGCCGCCCCCGCCCCCGCCTGGCGCCGTCGCGGTCGCGGTGTTGCTCGCGGTCGCCTTGACGAGGAACGGGGCCGGCGTGCTGAAGGTGATCGCCGAGGTCGGGCCGACGAGGGCCTCGGTCGCGCGGGAGTTCGTCACGCGGGCCACGGTCACGGAGATCGCGAGCGCGCCCGTCGCGACGTTGAGCGTCTTCGCCGTCGCCGTGTGGACGCCGTCGGCCGTGACGCTCAGGCCGCCCGCGCCGAGGGTTCCGTGCGCGCCGCTCGACGCGCTCGCCGTGCCGCCGAGCGTCACGAACGCGAGGTCGCCCGCGAAGCCGCCGCCCGCGCCGGCCTCGAACGCGATCGCGAGGAGGTCGTTCGTCGCGTTGTCGACGACTGAGACGTTGAGGTGGTCCACGGGACCCGCGGCGCCGACGGCGATGTTGCCGACCGTCGCGCTCGCGCCGCCCGTGACGTTGACAACGGCGGCCGAGACGCCGACTGCGACGGCGCCGAGGCCAACGCCGATCGCGTAGCTGTTCGCGGTGCGCTTCGCATACGCCGCGACGTCGATGCCGCCGCCCGCCTGCGTGACGCCCTGGCCCGTGACGGTGCCGATAAGGGTCGAGGCGCTCGTGCTCGAGTCGATGTGCGCGTTCTGCTGGCTGCTGTCGTTGATCACGACGACCTGCGCGCCGATCGCGACCGCGCCCGCGGCGCCGACAAACGCGACACCCGTGACGGTCTCGTCGTCCATGCGCGCCTTGACGCTCACCTGGCCGCCCGCGCCGGATCCCGCCTGGATCGTCGCGGTGCCGCCGATGCCCGCGTTCGTCGCGCTGTCGACGTTCAGGACGAGGACGGAGACGCCGAGCCCGCCGAGCCCGGCCGCGCCGGCCCCGGCAACGCCGAGGACGTGGAGCTGGTCGATGGCCCACACGTGCACGTGGCCGCCCGCGATGACCGTCGCGTCGATCGTCGCGCCCGTTCCGCCCGTCGGCGCCGTGCTGAGCGCCTGGCTTCCGAGGTTCGACGTCGGCGCTGCCGCGGCGATCGCGGCGCTCGCCGCGGAGAGCCGGGCGGCGAGGCGCGCGTTCGTCGAGGATTCGGTGCCGGAGTTGAGGCGCCACGCGCTGTTGTGCTCAGGGTCGGCGCCGCCCGAGGAGATATTCGTCGTCGCCGAGTACGTGTTGCCGTTGTACGTCACGAGCTGGCCGCTCGAATAGCTCGTCCCAGAGTCCCACGCCGTGGCCGTACCCGCCGTCGTGCCGTCGAGCGTGTGGCTGCCATAGCCGCCCGAGCCGTCGCCCTGCGCCGTGCTGCCCGCGGACGTGACGCTGTTGCCGGCGTCGCCGCTCATCGCGTCGGACGGACCGCGCCAGTTCGCGGTGTCGATGGTCGGGTTCGAGCCGCCCGCGGCGATGTCAGACGTCGCGGTGTACTGCGTCCCGCCGAACGTCACGACGTCGCCCTTGTTGTACGAGTTGGACGAGCTCCACGCGTCGCGGAAGTTGCCGCCGTTGCTGTCCTGGTACGTCGTGGTCGGGGTCGTGCCGACGCTCCAGACCGAGACGGAGGCCGCGACGCCCACCGCACCGCCCGAGAGGCTCACGGCGAACGTGCTGACGTGCTTCGTCGAGAGGGCGTAGACCTCGACGTTGCCGCGCGCCTTGACCGTGGACGGGCCGTCGATGTGGGCGAGCACCGAGCTGTTCGCCGTGCCGACGTCGATGCCGCCCGAGACGCCCACGAAGCCGCCGGCCGCGCCGCCCGCGATCGTGAGCGACGTGAAGTCGTCCGTCGCGGTGACGCTCACGCCCTGGGCGCCAGCCGCCCCGCCGGCTGTGTTGACAGAGCTGTACCCGCCGATCGACGCGACCGTCGACGTCGTCAGGAGCGTCACCTGCACGCCGCCCGCGACGCCCACGAAGCCGCCGCCGATCGCGGGGACGAGGCCGAAGACGTCCTCGCTCGAGCCCGCGTGCACGATCACGCCGGAGAAGCTCTGCGATCCTCCGAGCGTCCCATTCGGGATGCCCGCAACCGGCGCGCCCTGCGCGAGCGCGTCGACCGTGCTGCCCGCGCCGAGGTACGCGCGGACCTGCTTGTCGAGCGTCGCGACGCCGACGGCGGCACCGACGCCCACGTACCCGCCCGCGAGCGCGACCGTGATGAGGAGGAGCTTCGTTGCGTCCGTCGCGGTCACGACGACGTTGTTGCCCGCGAAGAGCGCGGCGCCGTTGCCCGTGCACGCGAACGGGTCTGAGCCGCCCGGCGTTCCGGTGCACGCGAACGTGTGGACCGTGAGGACCGTGACGGCCACGGTGCCCGCGACGCCGACGGTTCCGCCGCCCGCGCCGAGCGCGAACGAGAGGACCGCGTCCTTGCCGTCGGCGGTCACCGAAATCGAGTTGCGCGCGTTCACTGCCGAGCCCGTGCCGATATACGCGTACGTGTCGAGGTGCACGACGCGGACGGCCACGGGGATCGAGACCCCGGCCGTGCCCGCGATCGCGACCGTGAACGCGATGCCGAGCTGGTAGAACTGGTTGGCCGCGGAGACCTGGACCGACTGGCCCGCGTCGGCGCCCGCGACGTTGCTCGCGCACGTCGCGCCGCAGTTGACCTCGGCGTTCGCGCCGACGTGCGCCGACGTGTGGACGGTGACGACGGCGACGGCGCCCGCGAGCGTCACGGCGGCCGTGCCCGAGAAGCCGAGGCCGATGCCGAACGCTCCGACGCTGTCCGAGTTGTTGGCGGTCACCGCGACGCCGCGGAAGCCCGTCGTCGTGCCCTGCGAGATGTCGCGCGGGCCCATCGCGCTCGCGTCGCCCGCGGGGGCGTCGCCCTGCCGGACGAGGCTGTGGGACTTGCCCGTCCAGCCGGAGCCGAGCGTGATGACGTGGCCGCCCTTGTCCGAGGGCTTGTCGAGGAGCTGGAACCAGCCGCCGCCGAGGCCCTTGTAGTAGTACGTGCCGCCGTCGACGAGGCCACCGATGGGAGCGCCGCCGCCGGACGAGTACACGACCGCGTCGTTGTCGCTGATCGAGCCGAGCGAGTACGGGAGCTGAATCCGGTTGCCCACGAGGTCCACGGCGTTGTCCGGGTTGAAGCGCGGCGTCGTGTCCTGGGTGACGTTGGCCTCGGTCGTCTTGAAGAGGCGGTGGCTCTCCCCCGTGCCGCCCGAGAGGCTGATGGGCGAGCCGCTGAGGTCCGGCGTCGAGAAGAGCTGGAAGTGGTTGGGGTCAATGACCTTGACGTAATACTGGCCGCCCTGGGTCAGCGGGGAGATCGCCGTGCCGTAGCCCGCGTCGTACTGGACTTGGTCGCCGTTCGCGAAGCCGTGGTTGTCCACGTGGATCGTCGTGCCGCCCGCGATGTCGCTCGGCGCGAAGCGCGGATCGTGGGGGGTCACGGTGTACGAGCCGCTCGCGACGTCGAGGCCCGTCGCGCCCGCGCCGCTCACCACCGCATAGTTGCCGATCCAGGCGTGGGTCTCCTTCGTGATGACGGGGACGGCGACGGCGGCACCGACCGCGGCGGTCCCGCTCGCCGAGATGTTGCCCGCGATGACATTCACGGTGAGGGTCTCGTTCGCGTTGACGCGCACGGACCCGCCCATGGTCGCGCTCACGCCGTCGCCCACTGCCGAGCCGTCCTCGAGGTAGGCCTTCGTCCTGATGCTGATCGCGGGGACGGCCGCGTTGACGTTGACCGCCGCGGTGCCCGCGAAGCCGCCACCCACCGAGATCGAGGTGATCTTCTCGCTCGAGATCGCGTCGACGCTCAGGTTGCCGGACCCGCTGATCGTCGTCGCGTGGCCGGTCCAGGCCTCGGTGTCCTTCGTGAGCACCTCGACGTCGACGCCCGCGCCGACGCCGGCCGTGCCGCCCACCGTGAGGACGCCCGCGAGGCTGAACACCGTCGTCGTGTCCTGCGCGAGGAGCGCGGTCGAGGTTCCCTGCGTGATGGTGGACGAGGCGTCGAGGTGCGCCTTGGTCGTGTCGCTCGTGACGTTGACGACGACGGAGCCCGCGACGCCGGCCGAGTTGCCTCCCGCCCCGCCGACCGCGAGGAAGAGGTAGTGCGCATCCTGCGTCGCCGAGACGACGAGGCCCGTCCCGCCAGCGTGGACGGTCGCGCCGGACCCGACGGACGCCTCGACGGTCGAGTCGCGCACGACGACGACCGCGGATGCGCCGACCCCGGCCGAGCCGCCGCCGATCGCGAGGTTGCCCGCCGCGAGGTCGACGGTGCCCGTCTTCGACGCCGTCACGGCCACCCCGCCCGAGGCCGTCACCGAGGCGCCCGAGCCGATGGCCGCGGACACCTTGGGCGAGGACCCGCCCTGGTTGAGCACGAGGACGACGACCGCGCCCGTCACGGCGGCCGAGCTGCCCGACACGCCGCCGGCCACCGAGACCTCGGTCAGGTTCTCCGCCGACTCGGCGTCGACCGTGACCGTCCCGCCCGCCGTGACGAGTGCGCCCGCGCCGATCGAGGCCGCGGCATTGAGGTTGAACACGTCGACGATGACCGTGAGGCCCACGGCCGCGGAGCTCTTGGAAAGGGAAAGGGCTCCCGCGAAGTCGATGAGGGTCAGGCTGTTCGTGGCCTTGACCGTGAGCGACTGCCCGGCGCCGCCGAGGCCGATGGTCTGGTTGACCTTGGTTCCGGCCGCGAGGTAGGCCTGCGTGTCGATCGAGAAGATCTGGATGACGAACGAGCCGCTCACGGCGGCCCCGCCGCTGCTCGCCCCGCCGCCCGCGGCGACATTCGTGACGTTCGGGAGGGTGATCTTGCCCTTGAGCGGGGTCTCGGGCTCCTGGCCCGCGAGGCTCGCGGCGGCCGTCACCGAGATCACGCCGGACGCGTCGAGGGACGTCGGCGTACCAGCGGAGGAGTCGACGAACGCCTTCGTCGTGATCTCGAAGTAGTTGACTGAGATCGCGCCGCCGATCGCGGTGCCGTTGCCCTTCGAGAAGCCGCCCGAGAGCGCGATGTTCTGGAAGATCACGGCGTCCGTCGCGGAGACCGTGATGCCGCCCGCTGGGGCCGACACGACCGCGCCGAGCCCGACCGACGCCGTCGTCGTGAGCAGCAGGATCTGGACGGCGGCCGACGCCGCGACGCCCGCCGAGTTGTTGCCCGCACCGGCGGAGATGCCCCAGATGACGAACGTGTTGTGCTTCGAGTCCGGCGTCCCGGCCACGACGCTCACGCCGGTCTGGCCGGTGACGTGCGCGCCCGCGCCGATCGTCGCCGTCGTCGTGAGGACCTGGACGTTGAGGCCGATCGCCGCGCCCACGCCTGTATCTTTCTCCAAGTCGATCGCGCTGCCCATGCCGCGCGCCGTCGCCTCGGCGAGCATGAGGCCCTGGACGGACACCGCGCCGCTCGTCGCGGTGACGGTCACGCCCGCCGCGATGCTGCCCGACGTCGTCGCGACGACCCAGTTGACGCCAATCGCCGCGGCCACGCCCGTGCCGCCGCCCGAGCTGCCGGACTGGCTGCCGGACTGCGAGTTCGCGCCCGTCGCGCCGTTCGAGCCGTTCGTCCCGCCCGAGGAGGAGGGCATGCCTGCGGTCGAGGACTTCGTGGACTGCGTGTTCGGGTTGCTGCCGTTGGCCTGCTCGTTGGCCTTCGAGTCGCCGCTCTGGCTGTCGGAGTCGCTCGAGCCCTTCGCGCTCGCGACCGACTTGGCCTCGCTCGTGAGCTCCGACGAGGCGAGCACGTCGACCGAGCCCGCGCTCACGTCCCGCGCGATCGTCGCGGTCGTACCCCAACCCACGACCGCGTTGACCGCGACGTCGATGCCCACCGCAGTGCTCTTGCCTGCGGCCTCGGCGTTGCCTTCCGTCGCGATGCGGTTGACGTGCGTGGCGTGGACGACGACGGCGCGCGTGCCACCGGCAGAGGCAGAGTAGCCGGGCCTGCCGGAGGCTGGGATACCCAGGCGGGCCTCGACCGTGTCCCCGACGCTCACGACGAGCGCCACGACCGGCGTGACCGCCGTGCCGCCCGAGGTGCCGCCCTCCGCCGTCGTCTGCAGCTCGCGGAAGCCCATCGCGTCGATCGTGAGCGACGTCCCGCCCGTGAGGGTCGCGCCGTCCTCAGCGCCGGCCCGGACGGTGTTGTCCGGGAGGACCGTGAGGGCCACGGACGCGCCGACGCCCGTCGCGGAGCCGACCTCGGCCTTCGAGGTGGCCTTCGCGAGGTCGAACGAGTTCTCGAGCGCGGTGAGGGAGTTGCCCGCGCTCGAGAGGGTCGCGGAGGCGCCGGCCTGCAGAAGCGCCGCGGTGTGCTCGGTGACGATGTTGATCGCGAGCGCGCCCGCGACGCCGACCGACGTTGCCTTGCCGACGCCCGCATAGGCCGTGGCCGCAGCCTCGTGCTCCCAGAGCCGGAAGACCTGGCCGTCCGCAGGGCTCTCGGGGAGGTGGTCGCCGTCGGTGACCGTGATCGACGTCGCGGTCCACGTGTGGCTCGCGGTGCGCTTGTAGATGCCGGGCGCGTTCGAGCCGTCCTGCGCCGTGAGGTTGAAGAGCGTGTCCTTCTCGATGCTGTCCGAGGGGAGCGAGTCGAAGTCGTCGTACGCGAGCTTCGTGACGAAGACCCACGCCGAGCTGCCCGCATCCCACTTCCACACGCTTCCGGTCGGGTGGCCGTCCTTGGGGGCCTGGAGGACGAAGAGCGTGCCGTCGGCCGGCGAGGTCGGGAAGTCGGTGCCCGAGGCGATCGACGCGCCCGCATCCGTCTGGAGGACCCACTTCGCGCTCGCGCCGTCGTACTTGTAGATGCCCGCGTTGTTGCTGGAGGTCTTCGCCTTCGCCGCCGCGAGGTCGCCGTCGGAAGGGCCAGGGAGCTGCGCGCCCGAATCGATCGTCTTCCACGCGCCGTCGGCCGCGTTCCACACCCGGAGCACGTCACCAGTGCCGCCAGGCGTCATGCCGGCCGAGAGCACGAGGCCCGTGCCCGTGATCGTTGCGGTCCCGGTGAGGGCCGTGTTCGTGATGTCGACCTTGTTGACCGAGACGCCCGCCCCGATGCCGACGCTCGCGTCCGCGGTCGAGTCGCCGTGAGCGGTCGCGCGGGCGTCCGTGTCCGCGGTGCTCTTGAGCGTCACAACCCCGCCCGCCGAGATCACCACGCCGTTCGCGAACCACGCGCGGGACGCGGTGGTCACGACGTTGATCGCGACGGCCGCCGCGACGGAGACGGACGCACCGCCGTTGTCGTTGCTCGCGGCCTTCGGGGTCGAGGACGTGCTCGTCGTCTGGCCGTTGCTGTTGTCGCTCTGGGTCTGCTTCGCGGCGCCGAGCTTGGAATCGGCCTTGCCGTTGACGTCGGTGCCGGACGAGTCCTTGCCGCTCGCGTCGCTCGTCGTCTGGCCCTCCGCGCCCTCGGCGGCGGCGTCCGACGTCGTCGTCGTCGCCGAAGTGCCGAGCGCCTGGAAGGACACAGCGCCGGAAGAGGTAATGCTGCGCGCCGTCCCCGAGTCGACGCCGTCGTCGACAATCGCGAGCGCGAGGGAAATGCCGAAGCCTGCCGACGAGCCGACCGTCGTATCGCCCTTCGCGATGGTCGTGGTCGTCGCGTTCTGGGTCGCGGTCGCCTGGACGGCGCCGCGCGCGGTGAGGGCAGTTGCACTGGAGCCGAGGGATGCGCTCGTGCGGAGGGTCGCGATCGTGACGGCGACAGCCGGCGTGACGGTGACGCTGCCGCCCTTGCCGCCCGCATCGACCTCGTTGTCGATCGTGCTCGTCGTCGTCGCGGTGAGCGTCACGGTTCCCGCGCCCGTGAGCGGGGGCCCGCGGCTCGGATCGGAGACCTGGTCGATGCCCGCGTACACGGTGTCGTTGACGAGGTTGATGCCCACCGACGCGCCGATGCCGACCGTTCCCGTGCCCTCCTGCTTGGCCTTGGCCTTCGTCATGCTGTTCAAGCCCGACGCCGCCGTCATGCCCGTCGCGCCGCCCATGAGCTGCACGCTGCCCACCGGCCCGGTCGTGCTCGCGTGGATCGTCGCAAGCGTCGTCGCATTGACGATGTTGAGCGCGAACGCGCCCGCGAGGCCGAGCGTGCCCGAGGTGTTGGTCGCGCCCGCGGTCGCGTCGGCCGTGATGGTGTGGGTCGCGTCCGCGCCGAGGGTCCGCATTGTCGCCGAAAGTGTGAGGCCCATCGCGGAGAGCTGGGCGCCCGCGCCGATGCTCGCCTCGTTGCGGATCGTCACGAGGTTGATCGCGACGGCCGCCCCGATGCCCACGGTCGTGCTGTTGCTCGCGGTGCCGCTCGCCGTCGCGCTCGCGTCGGTGTTGTTCGTCGTCGTGAAGCTCGCCGTCCCGCCCGTCACGGTCAGGGAGACCGCGGGCGCGAGCAGCGCCGTCGTCGTCGACGTCACGAGGTTGATCGCGACGGCGGCCGCGACCGAGACGTTCGAGCCGCCCGAATCCTGCTTCGTGCTCGGCGTCGACGAGCTCGACGTCGTCTTGCCGCCGCTGTTCGTCGACTGGAGGTTCTTCGCGGTCCCGAGGGTCGCGTCGCCCTTCTCGTTGACGTCCTTGCCCGTCGAGTCCTTGCCAGACGCGCCTTGGCCCTCGGCGCCCGCGGCGCTCGCCGTCGCCGTCGAGGTCACCTGCGAGGTTCCGTCCGCGGCGAACGAGACGTTCGCGCCCGCGGTCGCGTTCCGGTACAGCGAGGAGTCGACGACGTGGTCCGCGATGGTCAGGGCGAGCGAGAGGCCGAGGCCGAGCGTCGAGCCGCCCGAGGACGCGCCCTTGCCCGTCGCGGTGACGGTCGCGGTCTGGTCGGCGTGGGCCGCGATGCCGCCCGCAAGGCTCAGCGCCGGGCCGGCGAGGATGCTCGCCGTCGTCGAGACCTCGCTGATGGTGAGCGCGAGCGACGCCGCGAGCGAGAGCGTCGTCTGCCCGGTCGCCTTCGCGCCGCCCTCCGCGGTGGTCGTCGCGGCGTCGTGGTTGGTGGCCGTGAGGGCCGCGGCGTGCCCGTTCGTGAGCGTCGCGCCCGCCGCGACGATGGCCGCCACGGAGTCGGTGATGAGATTGAGTGCGACCGACGCGCCGAGGCCGAGCGTTCCGCCCGAGATATTCGCGGCCGCGGTCGCCGCCGCCGTGTTCGCGGTGCTCGAGCCCGCGGTGAGCGTGAGATCGCCTGTGGCGGATCCGAACACAGTCGGCAGCACCGCAGTGCCCGCGAGCGACGCCGTGGCCGTGACGTTGACGAGGTTGAGCGCGAACGAGCCCGCGAGCCCGATGTCGCCCCCGGCCGTCGCGCCCGAGGTCGCCGACGCGGAGAGGGTGTTGACCGAATCGGCGCCCACCGCGCGTTCCGTCGCGGACAGGGCGAGCGAGCCCGCTGCGACGGTCGCCCCTACCGGGACGAGCGCGAGGGTCGTGATGGTCGCCTTGTTGATCGCGACGGCAGCCCCGATGCCAGCGGACGACGGCGACGTCGCGTCGCCCTTCGCCGTGGTCATCGAGTCGGCGTTCGTGTCGGCGGCGAAGGAGGCCGCACCCGTCGTCGTGAGCGTCGCGCCCGCGGCGAGCTGCGCCGTCGTCGTCACGCCCACGATGCTGATCGCGATCGCCGCGGCGACGCTGATGCTGCCCGAGCCGCCCGAGGACTTGTCGACCGTCGTCTTGGGCGTCGCGCTCGTGGACGTGGCCTTGCCGCCGTTCGCGGTCTGCTTGGTCTTCGCGTCGCCGAGGGCCGAATCGGCCTTGCCGTTGACGTCCTGGCCGGACGTGTCGCTGCCTTCGCCCTGGGCGCCCGCGGCGCTCGCCGTGCCGGTCGTCGTCGTGGACTCGGTGTGGTGCGCCGTGAAGCTCGCGGACGCCGCGGAGAGCGTGCGGTCGAGCGGGGCCGAGGCCGTCGAGTCGATGACCGCGAGCGCTAGGGCTATGCCGAGGGCAAGCGTGCCGCCCGAGGCCGCGGTCGCGGCGCCCTTCGCGGTCGTGGTCGCCTTCGTCGTCTGGTCTGCCGTCGCGTGGACGGCACCGGAGAACGTCGTGGTGCCGAGGCTCGGATCTGCTCCGCCGATTCCGGCGATGGTCGATACGTTCGCGAGCGTGATCCCGATGGCCGGCGCGAGCGAGATGTTCGCTCCGCCCGCTCCACCGTCAATCGCAGTCGTCAGCGTATCGCTGTTGGTCGCCTGGATGGTGAAGTCCTTGATGCCCGCGAGTGGGGGCCCGCGCGTGCCGAGCGCGAGCTCGTCGACGCCCGCGAACACCTGGTCCGTCACGAGGTTGAGGCCGATCGAGGCGCCCATGCCGAACGTCCCGCCGCTTCCGCCGGTCGACTGCGCCGACGTCGCCGAGGCGCCGTTGGCGGACGACGACGACGCCGTCGCGGCCGCGTTGCCCGAGCCGCCGAGGTTGACCCCGCCGAGCGGGTCGCTCGGCGTCGCGGTCGCGGCGTGAATCGCGGCGATCGTCGAAAGGTTTGCGATGTTGAGCGCGAGCGAGCCTGCGATGCCGAGGCTGCCGCCCGCGCTGCTCGCGCCGGACTTCGCGGTCGCACCCGTGGCGCCCGCGAGCGGGGTGCTCGGGGCCGAGGGGTCGGCGTGGTTGACGGCCGAGAGGGTGAGGCCCGTCGCGGTGAGGCTCGCGCCCGCGCCGATCGACGCCTCGTTGACGACCGTCGCGCGGTTGACCGCGATTGCGGCGCCGATCACGTTGCCGCTCGCGGTGGTCGTGGCGGAGCCGTCCGCGCTGGCCTGCGCGGTCGTCGTGTTGGCCGAGGCGAACGAGGCCTTCCCGGGCGTGCTCGTCGTGGTCGCGGGGGCCTGCTCGGAGGTCGAGGACGAGTTCACGAGATTGAAGGCCATGGCCGCGGCGACCGTGATCGGGGTTCCGCTGCTGTCGCTCGCCGCGGGCGTGCTCCCCGCGCCCGAGCCGCTTCCGCCGTTCGCGGACGACTTGCCGCCCGCGAACCCGAGCTGCGAATCGGCCTTCTGGTTCGCGGTCTTGCCCGTGCTGTCCGTACTCGTCGGGCTGCTCGACGAGCCGCCCTCGGCGCCCGCCGCGGAGGCGTTCGCCGTCGTCGACGTCGTCGACGTCCCGTCGGCGCTCAGGCTCACGTCGGCTGCGCCCGCAGGTGCGGTGACAGTCAGGTTCCGGTAGAGCGTCGAGTCGACGGTGTGCGTGGCCGAAGTGAGCGCGAAGCTGATGCCCGCTGCGAGGCCCGCCCCGCTGCCCGCCGTCGTGCTGCCGGTCGCCGTCGTCGTCGCCGCCGCGGTCTGGACAGCCGTCGCGGTGAGCGCGCCCGCGATGGCGAGCGCGGGGCCGGAGAGGATCGAGGCGATTGTCTGGACGTTCGAGATCGTGATGGCGACGACCCCCATGAGGGACGCGTTGCTGCCGCCCTGGGCGCCGCCCGTCGCGGAGGTCGTCGTCGTATCGCTGCCCGTCGCGCTGAGGGTGAGGGCCCCGGCGCCGGCAAGTTCGGCGTCCTTCGCGACGCGTGCCGCGACCACCGCGTCGATGATGCCGAGCGCGATCGAGGCGCCGATGCCCACGGAGCCGCCCGACTCGGCCGCATTCGCGGTCGCGGAGTCGACGTGGGCGCCGGTGGCCTTGAGGGCGACGGCGGGTGCCGCGACCCCGCCGAAACCGGCAACGGCGTTGCCCGTGCCCCGGATCTCCGCGAGGGTCTTGCCGTTCACGAGCGTGAGGGCGAACGAGCCGGCGGCGCCGACGCCCGAGCTGCCCGACGACGCGCGGCCCGAGGTCGCGCTCGACGAGAAGTTCGAGCCGCCCGTGCGGGTCTCGTCCGATTCGACGGTGACGGAGCCGGCCTGGATCTGGGCGCCGCCCGCGATGAACGCCTCCGTCACGAGGGTCGCGACGCCGATGCCGACGCCCACCCCGATGCCGCTTCCGCTGCTGCCACCGCTTCCATCGGTTGTGCTGCCGTCGCCCGTCGCCGTCGACGCGGCCTGCGACGTGGACTTGAGGAGCAGCGCCCCGGCCGTCACGAGGTTGGCGGCCTCGATGGCAGCCGTCGTGACGGCATTGAGGACGCTCACGGCGAGCGCGCCCGCGAGGCCGATCGCGCCGTCGGCCGTGTTCGCCTGGCCGTTCGCGCGGGACGGATCGTTGACCGGCTTGTCGTTCGCCGTCGAACCGCCCTTGCCGGCCTTCGCGCTCGCGGTGTTCGCGCCGTCGGCGACCGCGGTGAGTGTGATGCTCGCGGCGCTCGTCGGGGTCGCGCTCGTCGAGTCGATGACCGCCTGGGTCGTCTGGCTCAGGCTGACGACGGCGATGCCCGCGCCAGAGGCGGCCTGGCTCGCGTCGCCGACGCCGTTGAGGCCAGCGTGGTTCGTCGCGCCGATCGTCAGGTCCCCGGTCACGACGAGGTGGGCCGTGTTCGTGACCTTGCTGACCGCCGTCGTGCTCACGGTGATGACGGCGACCGACGCGTCGTTCGACGCCGCGCCGCTCGAGTCGGCCGAGCCTTCGCTCTTCGCGGCGTCCGAGCCGGGGGTCGCGCCCGCGTCGACCGACGACGCCGAGCTCACCGTCGTCTTGCCGCTCGCCGTAACGACCGCGGTCCCGCCGATCGTGACCTCCGCGTCGGAGGAGACGATCGCGGCGTCCGCGTACTTCTTGACGAGCGTCACGGGTCCGACGGTCGACTGCGAGGAGAGGACGACGTCACCCGTCGCCGTGACCTGCGTCGCGCCGAGGAGGGAGACGAGGGCCTTCGAGGAGACGTTGACCGCGTAGGCGAGAGTGTCGGTCGCGTCCGGGGTGACGGTCGCCGTCGCCTGCGCCGCGAAGGCGCCCGACGTGACCTGCGTGTCCTGGAGCGTGATCTCGACGTCGCCGCAGTGCGTCGCGAGGGTCGCGCAGCTCCGCGGGTTGGAGAGCGGGTTGCTCGGACCGCCGGTCACGTTGTCCGCGGCGGTGAGGGTCACGTTCCCGGCCGTGAGGACAGTCCCGGATGCGAGGGTGATCTTCTCGAGCTTGAGCGTGAACGCCGCCGTGCCGAGCGAGATCGGGCCGCTCAGCGTGATCGCGTCCCAGCCCGTTCCGCCGTCGATGGTGAGGGACGTGGTCGGGGCCGAGAACGTCGTGGACTCGAAGCTGCTGTTGGTGCTCGCGAGCGTGAGGAGGCCGCCCGACTGGGTCAGGGTGGCCTGATCGTCGCCCGAGCTGAGCGTGAACACCATGTCCGCCGCCGTGCCCGAGTTCGTGATCGGCTCGATGTTCGTGTAGCCGATCGTCGTCGCGTCGAGGTAGAGCGTCCCAGTCGAGCCGTTGACCGCCGTCGACCGCGCGCTCACGACCGTGCCCGCCGTGGCGAGCGTGTCGAAGCCCGGGCCGCCGTCGAAGCTGATCGTGATCGCCGGGTTGACCGCCCCGCGATCGACCGTGAACGTGTCGTTCCCGTTCGTGCCCATGACCGAGATGCTCGAGATCGTCGCGAGCGCACGGCTCTGCCCCTCGAACGTCACCGTGCCGTCGGCGCGGAACGCGAGGGTCGAGGCGGTCGAGGTCATCTGGAGGGCCCACGGGGTCGGGGCCGTCGCGGTCGGGGCAGTGGCGGTCGTGCTCGCGGGAGCCATCGTCGTAGCGGGGGCCATCAAGCCGGTGCCCGTGCCCGCCGTCGGGTCAGTGCCCGCGGACGCGGACGACGGCGACCCCGCCGTGGGAGCGGTCGTCGCCGTCGTGGTCGTGGTGCCCGTGGTACCTGTCGCCGAGGTCGATCCGGTCGAGGTGGTTGCCGTCGACGGGGTTCCAGTCGAGGTGCTGCCGGCCGACGCAGTGTCGGTCGATCCCGTCGTGCCCGTCGTCGAACCCGTTGTGCCCGTCGTGGTGCTCGGTGCCGCGGACCCCGCCGCCGTGGACGAGGTGGCGGGATCGGTGGCCGTCGAGCCGGTGGCCGTCGAGCCGGTCGTCGTCGTGTCCGTGGTCGTCGTGCTCGGGTCCGGGGCCGGCGCAGGAGCCGGGGCGGGTGCAGGAGCAGGCGCCGGGGCGGGTGCAGGGGCAGGCGCCGGGGCCGGGACGGTGAGCACCGTCGTCGTCCGCCGCTCGCCGGGGTTGAGCACACGGCTCATGAGGTCCGTGCCGCCTTCGATGTCGCCGAGGCCCAGGACGTGCCCGAGCTCATGGGCGATGACGGTCTGGAGGTCCATCCGGTTCGAGACGACCGAGCCGATGCTCCAGCCCCACCCCGCCGCGTTCGGGCTCACCGTGATGGCGTTCCCGTTCGTGACGGCGAGGGTCGTTCCCGAGAGCGGGGCGATCGCGAAGGTCGCGGCGCTCACGTCGTGGCCGGACCACGACGCCGACGCGGCGCCGAAGACGGCCTGGATGTCCGCAAGCGTGATCGCCGTCGTGACGGGGGTTGCTGGAAGCGAGGATGCGTCCTGGTGATTCTCGAGCTCTGGGCCGCTGAGCGACCACTGCCCGGATCGGAAGGCCGCGAGGTTGAACGCGCTGGCGTTGAACGTGCTGACGTTGAACGTTCCGTTCGGCGTGGACATCGCGAACGCCATGGCAAAGGCCGCCGAGACGGCCACAAGCCGCTCAACCACCCTCCAGAGCGCAGACGAAATCACGGATCGGCCACCGATCACTCGAGACGATGCGACGCATCGTCGACCACAGAACATTCCCCACTACGTACCTGTGTGTCGACGGCCGGCAGGGAAGAATTCCGCCAGCACTCCGACGACAACCGCCCGCCCCCATAAGGCATGCGGCCTGCGAGACCACCCGCTGATCGGATCCCCCATGTGAGTTCCTCGGCTGCGGGTTGGAACCGCTTTTTGGCGATTCCGACGATGAAGCTAAACCCCCGTGAGCCAGCTCGTCAAGGGTCGTCAAAACGAGTCATGAAAATCACTGCTATTGACGATCTTAGTTATATACAAACAAATGTTTTGTCATAAAAACGGAATTGTTGGTGTGGGGTCTGAAAGCGCTTCCCACTCTCCAATGACGACCGTCCCGCCGATCTCGGGATCCCGCACGATGCGCGTGCGGAATCCCGCCTCGGCAAGGAGCGCCGCCGTCACCGCCGATTGCTGCTTGCTCGTCTCGATGAGCACGTGTCCGCGAGGCACGAGCCACTCCCCCGCACCGGCCGCCACGCGGCGCTGGATGTCGAGGCCGTCGGCGCCGCCGTCGAGCGCCGCGAGTGGCTCGTAGTCGCGCGCTTCGGGCGGCATGAGGGCGATCGCGGCGCTCGGCACATAGGGGGCGTTTGCCGCGATGACGCCCACGCGGCCGCGCAGGCTTTGGGGGAGCGCGGCGAACAGGTCGCCCTCGTGGGCGCGGCCGCCGAACGGCTCGACGTTGCGACGCGCGACGGCGACGGCGAGCGGGTCGACGTCGGCCGCGTGGAGCTCGATGCCCGGCACCGCGCTCGCCACGGCCGCGCCGACGGCACCGCTCCCACAGCACAGGTCGACGACGACGGGCGGCGCGCCGGCGTCGTCGGCCCTCCGAGAGGCAGCCGCAAGAGCCGCGGCCTCGCGCGCGAGCAGCTCGCTGCGTCGCCGCGGAACGAACACGCCGGCCTCGACGGCGATGCGGAGCCCCAGGAACTCGGCCCAGCCCAGGACGTACTCGAGCGGCTCCCCAGCCATCCGCCGATCAGCAAGCGCTTCCAGCTGCGGGCCCGAACCAGCCGCCTCCCGAAGGAGCCGCGCCTCGTCCTCGGCAAAAACACATCCCGCCGCGCGCAGCCGTGCGACGAGCGGATCGCCCTCATCTGTCACACGCGAGGACGGCCCGAACTCTGGCCCATCGGTGGTCACGGCGATAGTCTGCCATCACCCATCGGGCCAGTGCGGCCCCGACTTCTCAGGAGGAACCATGGCAGGGCACACCTACAGCGTCTCGGAGATCGTCGGCACCTCCCCCGAGAGCATCGACCAGGCCATCAGGAACGGCCTCGCGACCGCGTCACAGACCATCCGCCACCTCGACTGGTTCGAGGTCCAGTCGATCCGCGGGCACATCGACGAGGGCAACGTGGCGGACTGGCAGGTCACGCTCAAGTTCGGCTTCCGCCTCGAACGCTGACTTCTCTCACCTGCCCGACCCACCCCCTCTCACCCACCCACCCCCTCTCACCCACCACCACCCGAAATGTCCGCCCCACCCCCTAACCTGAACCCGTGTTCAGTCCTTGGGGGGCATTGCGCGAACTGACGCACGTCACGCTCCATTTCGTCGTCATGCCGGACGGTGCCGCGGGCCGCACCGACGGCGTCGCCCGCATCTGGCTCGACAAGCGCCTCCAGCAGGCGGAGCGGCGCTGTGCGCTCACGCACGAGCTCGTCCACCTCGAGCACGGCCACACGAGGTGCCAGGGCCCGCGCGTCGAGCGCCGAGTCCGCGCGGAAGCGGCCCGACGGCTCATCAGGTTCGAGCATCTCGAGGATGCCTACCGCTGGACCCAGCACCCTGCGGAACTCGCGGACGAGCTCTGGGTGACCTCCGGCGTCGTCCTCGACCGGCTCGAGGCGCTCACCGACGAGGAGCGCGCGCGGCTCGCGGTGGTCGCGGGCCAGACGTGACGCCACTCGGAAGAGACGAGAAGGTCCCCGACCTCAGCATGAGGTGGGGACCTTCTCGACGTTAAGACGCGCCCGGGGTGCCACGTGGGGGACGTGGCACTTTTCACTCGCACCAAGCCCGGGCGCGCCTCGTTTAGCCTACACCTTCGTCTCGGTGGTGCTGTGACAATCTCCGTATTGCCCACGATGCGGACTCAGTGGCGCGTCCCGGCGAGGCGCCCAAGGACGTCACGCAAGGTCACGTGGAGCGCACGGGCCCGTCGGCGGCTCCCGGGAACAGAGAAGCCCACACGGACACTTGGGGGGTTGCGTCCGTGTGGGCAATAGCCAATATAGCCCAGCTCCCGCGCCGCGCGCACCACAACCCGCAAATTCGCCAGCGAAATCGATCCATCAGGCGGCAGAAACCAGACGGGTCGTCCGGTTTCTCGTGTCATTCCCGTGCCGCGGCGGCGGAATAACCGGAACTGCCTCTCTCAAGATGCAGTCCCGGGCCCCGCGTGAGATAAAAATGACATGCGCCAGACAAATGACCCGTCGATCGGCCCTGTCGATGGCAGGTACGTTCACCGGGTCTCGGCGTCGGAGACGTTTGTCGGCGAGGCCTCGCCTCTTGGCCGGGACCGCTTCAGCGTGCCGGCCGTGTGGCCCCGCGTGCACGGGACGTACCGCATGGGCGCTCACCCCCCAGACGCCCTGCTCCTGTGCGAGACGTTCCGGCAGGCCTCCTACGTCGTGTGCCACATGCAGCGCGGGGTGCCGCTCGGGCGGAAATTCCTCCTCTCTCACATGGCGCTCTCCGGAGTCTCCCTCCTCGGCGGCCCGAGGGTGCCCGTCGCGCCGACGGTGACCGTCGACATCGTCGAACTCGGGCGGGTTGAGTCCGAATCGGCCTCCGTGCGCGTCGCGGGAGAGATCGCCTTGCCCGGGGCGTTCCGGGCGTCGCTCACGGCGTCGGGCGCGATCCTCTCGGAGCGGATCTATCGGAGGGTGCGCGGTGGCCTCGCCCCAAGCGGCCCCGCCGCGGCCCCGGGCGCACACGCCGGCCGCGCGCCGTCGTCGAACACTGTCCTCGCCTCCGGGAACGGCGAGCCGAATACGTGGCGCCTCGTGGTCAACACTGCGCATCCGTCGCATTTCGACCACCCGCTCGACCATGTTCCAGGGTCCCTCCTCCTCGACGCCGCCCGGTCCGCGATGCGCGCCGCCCTCGGGCGCCCCGAGGCCGAGCCGACCTCGATCGACGCCTCCTTCCAGGGCTTCGTCGAGCTCGCCGAGCCCACCAAGGTGCGCCTCGCGGACGGCGGCGAGTCGATGACCGTCGACTTCTTCCAGCGGGGCGAGCACCGCGCGCGAGTCGACCTCGTCCCACCGAGGGCCGCCTCGTGATCGGCCCGGGGCACACGCTCGTGGTCGGGGCGTCGGGGTTCATCGGCTCGGCCGCGGTCCGCGCGCTGGCCGAGGCCGGCCATCCCGTCCGCGGACTCGTCCGCAAACCCGCCGAGGCGGACGACAGCTACGGCACCGGCCGCGACCGCGGCGGCGTCGAGCTCGTAGCCGGCTCCCTAGACGACGCGGCGTCGCTCCGCGCCGCATGCGAGGGCGTCGCCACGGTCATCCACGCGGCGAGCTACGTGGGCTCGGATCCCGAGCAATGCGTCCAGGTCAACGTGGACGGCACGCGGCGGCTCCTCGAGGCGACGGCGAGCGCCGGCGTCGCGCAAGTCGCCTATGTCAGCACGACGGCGGTGTACGGCACCGGGCCTCATCGCGGCATAGCGGTCGACGGCGTGCCGCACCACCCGGAATCCCCGGCGAGTGCGTCGCGGCTCGCCGCAGAGAAGCTTGTCCTGGGAGCCGGCGGGGCGGTCGTCCGCCCCAACATCGTCCACGGCCCGGGCGACCGGTGGTTCGCACCGCACCTCGTGAGCCTCGTGCTCAGGCTTGGCGGGCTCATCGAGGGCGGAACGGCACGGATCTCCGCGATCTCCGTCGCGGACCTGGGGAGTCTCCTCGCGGGGCTGGCCGTCCGCGGCGTTCCCGCGGGGAGCGTCCTGCACGCCGCGTACCGGGAGCCGATCACAGTCCGGGATCTGCTCGCCCAGCTCGCCCCGGACCCGGAACTCATGCCGTGGGCAGGATCTGTTCCCTTCGAGGAGGCTGTCGAGTTCGCGCGGCCGCTCGGCTTCACACGCCACCAGATCTCGATGGTCGCGTGGGACCACTGGTACGCGTCAGAGGCGATCTGGCCGCTCGCGGGCCAGCCCGGCTAGGGAACCTTCTCCCCGCCCGGCCCCTTCTCGCGGTGCTCCGCTCGAGGAAACGGAAATCCGCTGGGCGCTCACCGCGCTAGGCCCTCGCGCAGGCCGACGACGAGCTGGCCGGCCAGGCCTGCGGAATCGACGGCTGTTAGTCCCGGATGCCTTCGACGCCGAACTCGGCGAAGAGCGCCGCGGGAACGGAGCGGGCCGCGTCGACCAGGTCGGGAGTCACCATCGCGGGCACGAGGAAGGTCCACAGATGCTCGACGCGCCGGAGCAGGTCCGCGCGGCCCTCGAGCATCTCGGAGACGAGCTGCACGCCCGTGAAGGCGCCCACGATGAAGCGCGCGAGGTCCGCGGCCGGCAGGCCTGGGCGGAGGTCGCCGTCGTCGATCCCCCGCGCGATGATCCCTTCGGTCGAGGCGACCCAGTCGGAATACAGCGCCGGGAGGTCGCGCCCCACGTCGACCCCTTCGAGGGTGAGGCGGATGCCCGCCCGGACGATGACGTCGTCAAGCAGCTGGCGGCAGAAGTCCACCGAGAGCAGCACGAGGGTTTCGAGAGCGGGCCGGCCCATGCCGGCCACGATGACGGCCCCCTCCAGGACTGCCTTGTGCTGCTCGTCGATGACAGCGCTCGCAAGCTCTTCCTTGGACTTGAAGTGGAAGTACAGAGCGCCCTTTGTGACATCGGCCCGCGCGACGATGTCACTCAGCGCCGCCTGGGCGTAACTATGCTCGGCGAAGACCTCCGCAGCGCCCCTGACGATCGCATTCCTCGTGATGACTGCCCGTTCCTGCAGCGACACCCTCGATCTCCTCCATTCCCCGTGACCACGAGCCATGCTAATCGGACTGGCGGCTTTGGTTCAGCCCTCCCGCCGCGGCGCCTGGCACCCCCTGCGCCACAAATGTGACCTAAGCCCTATACAACCACGAGACATCGTAGTAACATACCGGACATCCGGTATATGGTTCTCTCTGGGGATGGAACTGCGCAACGGGGTGCATCGCAAGTCGGGGGACGGGCGGTGCGGGCGAGGGCCCGCCTCTACCAACTGGGGGGAGAGGCGGGTCCTCACCCATTAATGGGGCTCCTCGACCAGCACGTCCGTGCGCTCGTCGTAGAACGCGATGAGGCCCTTGATCTGGCTCGAATCGGGCAGGGGGTCCTCGTAGCTCCAGGCGATGTTCTGCCCTTGGGCGCCCGCACCGCGGACAGACCAGTAGGACGCGCGGCCCTTGTAGGGGCAGATCGTCTGATGGTCGGTGCGCTCGAGGAGCGCGAGGTCGACGTCGTCGCGCGGGAAGTACGTGCGCACTCGAATCATTGTCTCGTAGACGAAAACCGGCTTCACGGTCTCAGCCAGGATCACGCCGTCGTACTCGACCCGGACCCGCTGCGAGCCCAGCCGCGCGTCAACGCGGTGGAACGGGTCCCGCGGGTGGCCCTCGACCGCTTCTTCGTCTTCCCACCACCGGTCGAACGCGGCGAAGTCGAGCACGAGGTACTCGGAAAGCTCCGGGTCGTCCGGCCGGAAGGCGGCCTCGGTCAGCTCACGTCCCGGCAGCCTGATCGTGAAGTCCTGCCCCGGCCCGTGGTGACGGCCGAACGCCGAACTGGGTTCGTGGACCATCGGCTCGGCGGGAACGAGTTCGGCCGCGATGTCCTCTGGCGGAACCCCGTAAGCGGGAATGATCCGCTGAGCTTCCCAGACGAGCACCGCCCGTCTGGAATCCACGACCACCCGGCCTGCCGCCTCGGCGCGGATCCTGCTAGCGATCGGCTCGTAGCGCAGTTCTTCGAGAAGCCTGCGCATCTCGTTCTGCATGCGAAGCGCCATGGATTGTCCTTTCCATGACTATCGTGCGCCCGTCCGGCCGTGTCAGCGAGACGTCCCGACACTCCTCCTTCCCGGGCAGCAGGGCTCCTACGCCATGGCTGGCCGGAATGGACCGTCGTCAGAGCGGCCGCGGGCACAGGAATTCGAGGTCCGGAAGGTGCCGCCTCACGTGGGAGAGGGCATGCGAAGCGATCCGAGGAACTCGCGCGCACCGGGCTCGGTCCCCCGTTCGCGGGCGTCGTAGGGGAACCCCCGGCGTTCGCCGTCGAGCGCTCGGCGTCGTGGTTTCAGCCTCGGGGGAACCTCGCGCGGGAGACAGTACGGCCTGATGGTGGTGTTGGCGCCAACAGGCTGGGCTACCCGTCGCGCCCCGCGGCGACCCTCCCCGCCGACCCCGGAACCGCGGCAGCAGCGAGCGCCGTCGCCGCGAGCACAACGGCGGAGACCACGATGACGCCGCGGGCCGCGTCGACGAATCCCGTCGGCGTGAGGGTGCCGCCCCACGTCGTGAAGAGGGTCGTCGAGACGGCGATTCCGAGCGCGATGCCGACTTCCCGGAGCGTCGTGTTCGCTCCGCTCGCCTTCGCGTGGTCGAGCTCGGGCAGCGTGGCGAGCAGCGCCGTCGAGAGCGGCGCGAACACGAGGCCCATGCCGACGCCCGCGAGGATGAACGGCGGGACGAGTGCCGGGTAGTCCACGCCGCGGCTCAGGACCGCGGCGATCCACGCGAGCCCGGCGGCTTGCAGGACGAGGCCGACGGCGATGGGCGGCCGCGCGCCGATCCGCGACACGAGCAGCCCGGCCGTCGGCGCGACGACCATGGGCGCGAGAGTCCAGGGGGCCGTCTTCCAGGCCGCCTCGAGGGCCGTGTTCCCCTGCACGAGCTGGAGGAACTGGATGAGGATGAAGATCGCCCCGAACATCCCGAAGCTCATGCCGAAGCCGAGGACGTTCGACGCCGTGAACGGGCGGTTGCGGAACATGCCAAGGGGAAGCAGCGGGTAGCGGGCCCGCGCCTGCCACGTGAGGAAGAGGACGAGGAGGAGCGCCGCGGCAGCGAGCCACAGGATGGTCTCGCCCGCGCCCCAGCCGATTGATCCCCCGCGCATGATCCCGTAGACGAGCGCCACCGTCGCGCCGCTGCCGAGGGCTGCGCCGACGACGTCGAGGGGTTCCTTCGCGCCCTTCGCGTTGGGGAACACGAAGCGTGCGAAGGCGACGGCGACGACGCCGACCGGGACGTTGATCCAGAAGATCGCTTCCCAGGGCCACGCCCCGAGGACGAGCCCGCCGATGAGCGGGCCGACGGCCACGCCGAGGCCCGAGATCCCGCCCCACACGCCGATCGCGATCCCGCGCTTCTCGACGGGCACCGCCCCCGTGATGAGCGCGAGCGAGAGCGGGACGATGGCCGCCCCGCCGATGCCCTGGACGGCGCGGGCCGCGATGAGCTGGCCCGGGTCGGAGCTGAGTGCGGCGAGCGCGGACGCGACCGTGAAGAGCGCGGTGCCCGCGAGGAAGACCGTGCGGCGGCCGATGCGGTCGCCGAGGCCGGCCGCGAGGAGGATCGCCCCGGCGAAGGCGAGCGTGTAGGCGTTGACGACCCATTGCAGCTCGTCGATCGTTGCGCCGAGGCTTGTGCGGATCGTGGGGAGGGCGTTCGTGACGATGAGGTTGTCGAGCGTCGCCATGAACATCGGGAGGGAGGCGGCCGCGACGACGGCCCAGACGGGTCGCGCTGTCGGACGCGTGGGCCTGGTAGTGCGGGAATCGAGAAGGGCCATAATGACTCCTTGGCTCGGGAGGCTTGGGGGTAAGTAATCGATCGATTACTTACAAAGCTAAGTAATCATCCGATAACATGTCAAGCATGGAGATCGACGAGGTTCCCCGGACACGGATGCCGGCCGCCGAGCGGCGTGAGCTCATCCTGCGCGACGCCACCGCCGTCTTCGCGTCGAACGGCTACGGAGGGACGACGACGGACCTGGTTGCCAAGGCGGCCGGCGTGAGCCAGCCCTACGTCGTGCGGATGTTCGGCACCAAGGAGAAGCTGTTCCTCGCGGTGCTCGAGCGCGCCGAGCGCATCCTCGCGGAGACGTTCCGGGCCGCGATCCCGGGGCCCGACGGCCACGAGCGGCGCGAGCGCATGGGCATGGCCTACGTGGGGCTCATCGCGGAGCGCGGGCTGCACCAAGTGCTCATGCAGGCGTTCCTGCTCGGAGGCGATCCCGTCGTCGGCCCCGAGGCTCGCGCGTCGTTCCTGCGCATCTGGCGGCTCACGATCGACGAAGCCGGCATGAGCGAGGAGGACGCGCGGAGCTTCATCGCGAACGGCATGCTCATCAACACGCTCGTCGCCCTTCGGCTCGGCGACGCGTACGGCGCCGACCCGGACATCGACGCCATGTTCACCGTCGCGTTCCCCTGCAGCTTCGACGTCTTCAAGGACAGCCTGCCGACGGCGGCCGAGCGGTACTAGGCCAGCTCGCGCTGCCGATCCCGCGGAGGGCTACCGCCCCGGCTGCTCGAAGTTGCTGAACATCCTTGATCCGGCTCAGCACGCCGCCGTGGCCTACCGGGGAGTGCGGATTTGCCGGGCCCACTGGCCCATGCGTTCCTTGATCAGCTCGAGCTGATCGTCGTCGACACCGTACATGCGCACGTCGCGCGGCGTGATGTGGCGCGACGCATCAAGCTGGTCCGCGAACATGCCCGTCTCAAAACCGGGGTCACGCTCGGCAGCGGCGCCCAGGAGTTCCTCATCGGTGAATCTGCCGGTCCCCCGGATCGCATCGACATCCAAGTAGTCGCGAGGCTCGCCGCGGCTGTAGAGCGCACTGACCTTGTTCGCGATCGCGTCTTCCAGACTGAGCACGGGGCCGACGTTGAGCATTACCGGGTCACTCTTGCGCCAGTCGATCGCGAAGTCGACCTCGAGGCTGTGCGCGTCCCCGCTCCGCACCTGCAGGCGGGTGAAAGAAGGGCTCTTGGTAACCTCCTCGACGTGGTACCCGGCCGATCGGAGCTCCGCGGCGGCACGCTCGGCCGCCCGCTCGACCTGCTCGACATGGGCCGTCGTAGTGAAAAGGTCCACATCCTGGGTGGGCCGGTCAATAATCCCGTGCTCCCGGATTGCGCCGGATCCTGCGAGGGCGAAGCCACAATCTCCAGCGCTGGCCAAGGCTATGCGCGCAACCTCGCGCTGTACGTCGAGTTCGCGGCTCACGCAGCCGCCGACGTCTTCAGCTCCGGAAACCGGTGCTCCCACATCAGACGTGCGCGCCGCGGGAGCAGGAGTTCGCCCCAAACCTCTATGAGTCTCCCCCTGTTCAGAACCTCGACCTGGTCCGCCACCTTGCCTTCAGCGATCACGGCTCGGTAGGCCAGGTTGATGCCCCCGGCCTCGTCAAGGTCAACTTCGCCTCCGCCAGGTGACCAAAGGACCGAGTGGCGTAGGACCACGACACCGTGCACAGGACCGTGAAGCGACTCAAGGCTCTCTGGCACCTCATAGGGCTTCACATCCCTCAGGAAGACTCGAGGATCCGAACCCGACATGTCCCACCCTCCTGATCTGCGCGTGGCTCCCAGCGCGGCCAGCCCACCGAGAGGTTCCGAGAGCCACTCGAGAACATCGGCCATTGGGTGGGCCCTGTGGGTCTCGAACCCACGACCCGCGGATTAAAAGTCCGCTGCTCTACCAACTGAGCTAAAGGCCCCAAACCGGCCTGACCGGTCACCAAGTACTCTAGCGCAGCGGGCCCCGCCACGTCGTTCGAGGCCGCCAGAGAGGCCGCCCAAGAGGCAGCCCCGAGGGCGCCCGGGAAGCCCCCCGAGTGCATGGGCACGAGCCGACCGGAGGAGTACCGTACAAGGCATGAGCGAACAGTCAGGAAACGGACCGATCAGGCCGCACAAGCCGAAGCCGTTCGCGCCGATCGACTTCGAGCCGTTCGCCGGCGGAGCGGACCCCGCCCGGGTCTCGGAGGCCGCGCACCTCGCGGCCCAGGCGCTCGTGCGGCGCGGCCGCGAGAGCGACGACCCGGAGATCACGCGGAGGCTTGTCCGGCTCGCCGACGAGCAGGGCCTCGACGCGATCGCGGAGATGTGGGCGGAGAGCCCGGCCCGCTCGCTGCCCGGCGCGCTGTGGCGCCTCTACGCGCTACGCGCTGCCACTCGCAGCGATCCCGAGCGCATCTCTGTCTATTTCAAGGCGGGCAAGGACACGGCGCAGGTCTCCCACGTCGTCGCCGGCGTCGCCGAGCCGCCCGGCGCGGACGAGCTCACCGCGATGGCGGACGCGATCCTGTCCGGCGCGTTCGACGGCGACTTCGACGTTGCGCTTGAACGCTCAGCGGCGTTCTGCCGCGTCATCGCACTCGGCCAGGCGACGCTCGCGGACAGTGCCGAGCTCGGGAACTCGGCCCACGCGTCGAAACTCACGCGAAACGCGCACCAGCTCGTCAAAACCGCGGAGGATCTTGAGGCCTCTGCGAGCGCGTGGCGGCGCGGGCAGCTCGACTGACCGGCCCCTCGTAACGCGTCCAACCCCACCGCGTCAAGATTGACTACAGGCGAAGCCCGTAGAAGACTGAAGGTGGCGTCGGACCGCGGCACCCCCGGGCTCCAACTTTTAGCCGCCTAGAGCGGCCTTCCGCCGAGAGGCGGTCCCGGTTCGACGCTCCAAGCTTCTCCCCATGAATCGGCTCCTCACGGAGCATTCATGTCCCGCGCGTCCCGCACCACCTCGTAGAGCGCACGCCTCGTCGTCGTATTCGTCTTGCGCAGGGCGTTCGAGATGTGGCTCTCGACCGTCCGGATGCTCAGCCCGAGCTGCTCCGCAATCTCCTGGTTGCTCCGCGACCCCGCGAGCAGCGCCACCTCGGCTTCGCGCCCGGTGAGGGTCAGCCCCAGGACCTCGGGCTCGAACGCCAAGAACTGCGCATCGGTCGGGAACCGGGCCACGAAGGAATCGGTTGCCCGCTCGATCGCGAGCGCCACAACGGACTCCCCCGCCAGCCGGTACCGCTTGACCGCACCACGGAGGAGCATGGTCGCCTGATACGCGTCGCCGTCGTGGCGATAGCCGAGCAGGAGGCCCTCGAGCCTGCGGATGTCCCGCGAGAGGACGGCGTCCGCGATGGCCATGAGCTGATCGTGCCGCCACGCCTTCGTGGAGCGGTGCAGCCGCTCCACCCGCTCCCGGAGCCGGTGCCCCGGGAGGAGGCACAGGAAGAAAAGCCCGGACATCGCGGCCTCGAAGGTATAGCCGTGCTCGATCTGTTCGTCGAGGAGCCGGCTGGCGGCGTCGTCGAACCAATCGGCGCTCACGGGTCGCCGCGACACAAGGTCGTAGACCCCGGTCCCCGTCCCGGGGAGGGGCCCCACGGCCGGCGATGCCTTGTCTGCCTGCGAGGCGAGTGGGGGAACTCCGGGGCCGTCGCGGAGGGACGCGAGCCGCAGCATCGCGTTGTGCAGCGAGTCGACGAGGAAGCCCGGCCTGCGGAGGGAGAAGACCCACCCCATAAGGTATTCGGCCTCGTCGAACAGCCCGCGGTAGATGAGGGCTTGGGCGGCGACGTAGCTGTGGGCGACGAGGCCGAACTGGTCGGTCGTCTTGAGGGCTTCGCGGCGCCGTTCGAGAGCATGGACGAGCGCCTCGTCCACGCGGCCGGCGGCAAAGAGCGCGAGGCCGCGGATGACGGGCTCGACGCGCGGGAGCATCTCGAAGCCTTCCGCGGCGTCGAGCGCTTCGAGCGCGGCCGCCGGGTCGAACCGATAGACGGAGACGATCCCCTTGACCGCTTCGACGATGCCGGTCGTCGCGTGCCCGCTCGTGAGGCGCGCGAGGATCTTGTCGGCGTTGCGGGGGATGCCCCGATAAGAGGCCTCGATGAAGAGCGCGGACGCCTCGACCTCCGCGGCCCACTCCGGTTCGGCTTCGGCCACCTGCCGCACGAGCGAGAGCGCGTTGTCGATGTCGCCTCCGGTCACGACTTCCCACAGGGCCCGCGTGACCGTGAAGAACAGGAGGTCCCCGGGATCGAGGTAGGCGGGGTCGGTATGCTCGAACACGTTCTGAATGCGGAACTTGTCGATGGGCGCGCCCCAATAGACCCTCAGGAATGCGACCGCGTTCGCCATGCTGCGCTCGGACTCCCACCGCCCGTAGAACAGCTTCTCGAGGGCTTCGAGGCGGCGGTGGAAGTACCGCGTGGTCGCGAAGTCGTTGCCTTTCGCCTCGGCCCTGAGCGCGGCGATCACTGACGCGGCCGAGGCCTCGTCCGGCGCCGCGCGCTCGGGCGCGGGCGACGGCGCGAGGAAGTTCTCGGTGATGGCGCTGCGGAGGATCTGGCGCGAGTTCCCGATATGCCCCTTGAGGTAGTCCTCGACGACGGGCGGGAACACCGAGGCGAGCAGCGTCCCGTCCGGGCCCGGCACGACGGAGATGAGGCCGCGGTGCTCAAGCCCGTCGAGCACCTCGGCGCCGAGCGAGTGGACGAGGTGGTCGACGCCGCTCGGCCCGCGCAGGGAGATGGTGCTGAGTGCCGTGAACTCCTCGGGGCTGATGCCCTGCAGGAGCTCCTCGACTGTGCTCGAGAGGTGCTCGTTGAGGAGCGTCTGGCCGGACATGCGCCACTTGCCGTCGCGGAGCACAAGCCGCTCGCTCAGCACCGCCGTGTCGATGATGCGCACCGCGAGCCGCAGATTGCCGCCGGACTTCGTGAGGATGCGCGCGGCGACGTCGACGTCGACCGGCGCGCCGAGCATTGTCGCGGCGAGCGCGTTGATCTGGTCGTAGCGGAGCGGCGGGATCGGCACGGTCGCCTGGGGCAGGCGGCCCAAGGCGAGTGCCGGCGTCGTCAGCTGGAGCGGCGACTCGCCCATCGTGACGATGAGCGGCACCTGCGTGCGCCTCTGGACGACGTCGATGACGGACAGCGATTCGCGGTCGACATTCTCGGCGTCGTCAACCACGAGCACCCGCGGCCCCGGTCGCGAGAGCTGCTCCGAGAGAAGGTCGGACACACCAAGGATCCCGACGGCCCGCGACCTCAGGTCGAGCCCGAGCGAGAGGATCCCCGCGAACGGCACGGACAGGAGCGACGGCGCGCCGAAGATACCGTAGACGCGGGTACCCGCATCCTCGAGCTCGTCGATGACCCTCCGTGCCACGCTCGTGCGCCCGCTTCCGGGCGCGCCGACGATTCGGACACCGAGTCCGCGTTCCGCATACGCGAGAACACGGGCGATTTCATGCTCAAACAACTCCGAAGACCTTTCTTGCGTTGCTTGCCCCCATGCAGCCCTCGGCCTCCGCGAAACCGCCACGAGCCTCAGCGGGGTCCACCGCGGCGACTCCGTAGTGCTGTCTCACTTCGGTATCAAGGATCGTTTCGCTGCGAGGAGCCGTGCATGCCCCAGAATTCGGGCATGCTGGCTCCTCCAGCCAACAACTGAGGGTATGACTCCGATTCAGCGCCTCAGTGGAGAAATTCCCTGATCTCAGTGTCGGCCGACGAGGGTGTCTCAGCACCACACGCACGGCCACCTCGCCGTGCCTCCCCATAATCGTCGCATTCGCGGTGTTTCATCTCCGTGCCGATGACCCAGATTCCGTGCCGCTCCCCGTAGAGGACGCGTCAATCTCAGTGGTGCGCGGGGTGTGGCCTCAGTACCGGTTCACGCGGTCCGGTGGCTCCCGGAGCCGAGCTCGTCCCCGAGTTCGCGGACGAGTTCCGAGAGGGCCGCGCGGCTCGACGTGTGGGTCTTGCGGAGCGCGTTCGAAATGTGGCTCTCGACCGTGCGCACGCTCACACGGAGCAGCACGGCGATCTCCTGATTGCTGCGCTGCCCGGCGAGGAGCGCGACCTCTGTCTCGCGCGCCGTGAGCGGGCCGGGCCGTTCAGGCTCAAGCGCCATGAAGCGGGCGTCCGGGCCGGCGCCGGCCGTGAACTCCTTGGCGGCCCTCTCGGCCGCGGACGCAGCGCGCGAGTTCCCCGCGAGGCGGTGGCGGGTCGCGCCGCCGCGCAGCAGCATCGCCACCTGGTACGTATCGTCGGCGGGCACGTAGGTGCGGACGAGCTCATCGAGCCGCCCGGCATCGCCGTCGATCACGGCGTGCGAGAAGGCGAGCAGCTGGGCGAACCGGGCGACGCCGCGCTCCTCCAGGATGGCCTCGGCGCGGGCCAGCACCCGGGGGCCCGGGAGGAGGCAGAGGCACAGGATGGCGGAATAGGCGGCCTCGAACACGAACCCGTGCGCAAGGTTCTCGTCGACGAGGCGGCTCGCGTCGTCGTCGAACGCGTCGGCGCTCTCGGGGCGCCGCGTGACGAGCTCGTAGACGCCCTTCCCCATCCCGGGCAGCGGCCCGACGTCCCGCGCGCCGACCCCGGCCTGCCCGCCGAGCGCGTCCGGCGCGCCTCCCCCGCGGAGGGACGAGAGCCGGAGCATCGCGTTGTAGAACGATTCGAGGAGGAAGCCCGGCCGCCCGACCGCGAACGCCGAGCCCATGAGGTACTCGGCCTCGTCGAACAGGCCGCGGTAGAGCAGCGCGAGGGCTGCGACGTAGCTCTGGGTCATGAGGCTGAACTGGTCGACGGCCTGGAGGGCGTCCCGCCGTCGTTCGAGCGCGTACGCGATCGCCTCGTCGACCCGCCCGCCTGTGAAGAGCGCGAGGCCCCGGATGACGGGCTCGAAGCGGGGCAGCGTCTCGAAGCTTGAGGCGGAGTCGAGGGCCGCGAGGGCGGCCTCGGGCTGGAACCGGTGCACCGCGAGCAGCCCCCGCACGGTCGCCGTGACGCCGCTCGACGGGTTCTGAGTCCTGAGGCCTGCGGCCGCGGCGTCGATGTCCGCGGGCGCCCGGTGGTATGAGAAGTCGAGCATGACGCCCCAGGCCTCGGCCTCGGCTGCCCACGAGGGCACGTCGGCGGCGAAGCGGCCCAGGATCCGGTGGGCCTTGTCGAGGTCCCCCTCGTTGAGGACGGTCCAAAGCGAGCGCGTGAGCGTGAAGAAGAAGACGTCGGCGGGATCGCCGTCGTCGGTGTCGGTGTGCTCGAAGACCGCCTGGACGCGCGCGCGGTCGATCGGCGCACCCCAGTAGACCTGGAGGAAGGCGACGGCGTTCGCGAGGCTCCGCTCGGCCTCCCACGCGCCGTAGTGCAGGTGCTCGAGCGCGTCGAGGCGGCTGCGGAAGTACTGGGCGGTCGCGGCGTGGTTGCCCCGCATTTCCGCCCGGAGCGCGGTGATCGCGGGCGCGGAATCCGTTCCGTCGCCGGACGCCGTGGTCGGGACGGCAGCGGACGACGACGGCGCAGCGAACCTTTCGGTCACGGCGCTCCGGAGGATGCGGCGGGACGCGCCGATGTGCTCCCGGAGGTAGTCGTCGACGACGGGCGGGAACACGGAGGCGAGGAGGGCGCCGTCGGGCCCGGGAACGACCGAGACGAGGCCGCGGTGCTCGAGGCCGTCGAGGACGTCCGCGCCGATGGTCCCGACGAGGCGGTCCACGGGGCACGTGCCGAGCAGCGAGACGGTGTTGAGCGCCCGGAATTCCTCGCGGCTGAGCCCGTGCAGGAGGGCCTCGACCGTTCCGTGGAGGTGGTCGGTCATGAGCGTCGGGCCGTTGAGGCACCACCTCCCGTCGCGGACGGCAAGGCGGTCGCCGAGGAGCGCCGTCTCGACGATGCGGACGGCGAGCCGCAGATTGCCGCCGGACTTTGCGAGGATTCGCGCGGCGACGTCGACGTCGACCGGTGCGTCGAGCATTTCGGCGACGAGCGCGTTGACCTGCTCGTAGCGGAGCGGCGGAATCGACACGGTGGCCTGGGCCCAGCGACCGAGCACCCCCGTCGCCGACGATCCGGACTGGAAGGGGATGTCGCCGCTCGTCGCGACGATGGGAACGCCGAGCCGCTTGTGGGCGACGTCGATCGCGGAGAGTGACTCGCGGTCGAGGCTTTCGACGCCGTCCACAATAAGGACCCGCAGGCCGGGGCGGGAGAGCTCTCCGGCCAGCACATCGGACGCCCCGAGGATGCCGGCCGCCCGCGAGCGGAAGTCGAGGCCGAGCGAGAGGATCCCCGCGAACGGCACTGATGCGAGCGCAGGGTCGGCGAAGATCGGATAGGCCCGCGCGCCGCGCTCTTCGAGCTGCGAGACGATCCCGCGCGCAACGCTCGTCCGCCCGCTTCCGGGCGCGCCGACGACGCGAACGCCGAGGCCCCGCGCGGCGTAGCGCAGAACGCGCTGGATCTCCTGGTCGAACAAACCCCAGGCCTTTCTCTGCTTCCCGTCCCCGTGCTTCTATGATTCCGGCCTGGCGCCATCATGACGCGGGTCGGGCCGGGTATTTCGGAGGCGCCCCGTACGCCGCGCTCCGTGACCCCACTCCGTGTCGCAGGCCGGGGCTACGCTTGGACTCCATGTGGGGGAAGAGCCTTGTGTCATGCGGCCACGTCGTCGTCCTCGTCGACGATCCGGATGCCTCGCTCGGGTTCTATCGGGATGTCCTGGGCCTGGACGTCGTCTGGGGCGACCGCCCGCATCCGCCGCAGCGCCGCAATGACCCGCCGGCGCGGGCCTCAGGGCTCGGGGTGTGGCTCATGGCCCCGAGCAGCCCGCACGAGGCGGCGCTTGTGGGCCGTCAGGCGGGCCATCGCCCACTCCTCGTCATGCTCACGGACGACCTTCCCCGGATGCGGCGTCACCTTGTCGCGCAGGGCATCGATGTGTGGGCCGAGCGGCGGGACGCCGAGGGACACTCGCTCCATTTCTCGGATCCGCACGGCAACGTCATCGTCGCCTCGCAGCCGCGGTGAGCGCCCGGATCCCCGCGGACGATTCACCTTCGTCGCGTACCATGCGGTGTACCGGCCCCCGCCGAACCTGTCACCTGCCCCAACGGGCCCGTACGGAAGAGACTCCATGAAGCTGCGCCTCTTCCCCCAGGAGACGGCCGCGCTGGAGCTTCTCGCCGACATCGCCCAGCAGTCGGTCCTCGCCGTCCAGGTGCTGTCCGAGATGTTCGGGGCCCGCCGGCAGGACCATGAACGCATCTTCGAGGAGCTCGTCAAGCTCGATACGCGCACGGCCGAGCTCCAGCGGGCGCTCCTCACCCAGCTCCGCACGAGCTTCGTCAACCCGCTCCCCCGCGAAGACCTCCTCGACCTCTCGGAAGGGCTCGGCGAGGCGGTAGAGCAGCTCGTCGCGGTCGGCGAGATCACGGTCGTCAACCGGCTTGACCGGATCGCGCGCGAGGCGTCGGATCAGCTCGAGATCGTCAATCGGCAGGCCGAGCTCACGGTCACTGCGATGCGCAGCCTCGGCCGGCTCGACGACCTCGAGGACTACTGGATCGAGATGCTCCGCCTCGCGAAGCGCGCGAACCACACGCACCGGGTCTGGAGCGGGCAGTCGATGCGTGAGCTCTCGCTCGGCGCGTACGCGCGCAACGTGGAGATGGCCAGGGCGCTCCTGGCCGCGGCCCATGCGCTCCGGGACGTCGCCGCCCGCGTGGGCCGGATCATCGTCAAGGAATCGTGACGTGACCCTCGCGCTCACGGTCGCGGTGGTCGGGTTCGCGTGCGTCTTCGGCTTCCTCAACGGCTTCCGTGATGCCTCGACCGCGGTGGGACTCACGGTCCGCACGCGGGCGCTCACGCCGAGCATCGCCGTCGTCCTCGCCGCGGTCTTCAACATGGCAGGGGTGGTCTCGGGCGCGTGGCTCCTCACGTACTTCGGGGGCAGCTGGCTCACAGCGCCCGACGGCGCACGCGGGCTCGTGCTGCTCCTCGCCACCTTGGCGAGTGCGACCCTGTGGAACGTGTTCCTCTGGTGGCGCGGCTACCCGTCGTCGTCGACCCATGCCCTCGTCGGCGGTCTCGCGGGAGCGAGCCTCGCGGCCCTCCTCCGCGGGCACGGCACCGGCCAGAGCCTCGGAGACGTGCTGTGGCTCCAGGTGTGGCTCCCTCTCCTGATCTCGCCGCTGCTCGCGTTCGGGGCGTCCTTCTTCCTCACGAGCCTCGTCACGTGGCTCGCGCGCTACAGCCAGCCGAGCCAGGCCCATGCCGCGCTCCGGGCCGCTCAATCGGTCGGGACGGCGGCCGTCGCGTTCGGCCACGGGCTCCAGGACGGCCAGCGCGTCATCGCCGTGCTCGCGATCGCGACCCTCGGGTCCGGCGTGAACTGGAGTGCCGTGCCGATGTGGATCGTCGCGCTTTCGGCGCTCGTCTTCGGCGTCGGAACCCTCTCGGGCGGGTGGCGTATCACGTACACGCTGAGCCACCGGCTCGTGCGCACGGATCCCTTGCGGGGCTTCGTCTCCCAGCTCGTCACCACCGCGACCCTGTTCTTCGGCGCCCTGGGGCTGCGCTGGCCGCTCTCGACGACCCACACGGTCGCGGCATCGATCCTGGGTGCGGGCACCAACCAGAGCTTCGCCGCGGTTGACGGGCGCCTCCTCGTGCGGCTCATCCTGTTCTGGATCGCGACGCCGCTCGCCACGGCCGCCCTCGGACTCGTGTTCGCGCTCGCCCTCGAACCGCTCGGATCGTAGGGCACGCCGACAAAGTCACCGGATGAGCCCTTGCGCAAGACATAGATGTACGTGAATATTTACGTGTGTCTATGCAACTGGAGATCACGCCCGTCCAGGCGGTCGCGTGCTGTTCGCCGCTCGCCCGCGACCCGCTCTCGGAGGCCGATGCCGAGCGGATCGCACCGCTGCTCAAGGCACTCGCCGACCCCGTGCGGCTCCGGCTCATCTCCCTCGTGGCCTCGCACGAAGGCGGCGAGGCCTGCGTGTGCGACCTGAGTGACGCATTCGATCTGACGCAGCCGACCATCAGCCACCACCTGAAGGTCCTGCACGAGGTCGGGCTGCTCGACAGGGAGAAGCGCGGTGTGTGGGTCTACTATCGGGCACGGCTCGAAGCGCTCGACGGCCTGGCCGCGCTCATGGGCGGGACTGCGAAGTGAGCCAACTCGCTCGCCGCGTCGCCGCCGAGTTCGCGGGGACGGCGTTCCTCGTCGCGGCGGTCGTCGGCTCGGGCATCATGGCGTCGCGGCTGTCCCCGTCGGATACAGGCCTCGCGCTCCTCGAGAACAGCATTGCCACGGGCGCGGCGCTCATCGCCCTCATCACGGCACTCCAGCCGATCTCGGCCTCGTTCAACCCCGTCGTGACGCTCGTCGAGCGGTTCCTCGGCGTGCTGAATTCGCGGACCGCGGCAGCGCTCATCGCCGCGCAGTTCCTCGGCGGGCTGCTCGGCACGGTGGCCGCGAACCTCATGTTCGGGCTCGACGCCGTCGCGATCTCTGCACATGCGCGCACCGGGCCCGGCCTGTGGCTGGGCGAAATCGTCGCCACGGCCGGGCTCGTGCTGATCGTGTTCGGCACGCTCCGCACGGGGCGCGGCGAGCGCATCGCCGTCGCCGTCGGGAGCTACATCGCCGCCGCGTACTGGTTCACGAGCTCGACGAGCTTCGCCAACCCCGCCGTGACGCTGGCCCGCACGATCACCGACACCTTCGCCGGGATCGCCCCAGCCTCGGCGCCCGCGTTCGTCGTCGCCCAGCTCGCGGGCGGAACCGCGGCATTCATCCTGATCCGCCTCATGTACCCCTCCGTTGCCCCCGCCGCCCTCGCGGCCGATCGAAAGGTCCACTGATGAGCGAGAAGCCTTCCGTCCTGTTCGTGTGCGTCCACAACGCCGGGCGCTCCCAGATGGCCGCGGCCTACCTGAACCACCTCGCGGGCGGCCGCATCGAAGTCCGCTCGGCAGGTTCTGAGCCGGCCGCGAGCGTCAACCTCGCCGCGGTCGAGGCCATGCTCGAAGAAGGCATCGATATCCGCTCGGAGACGCCCAAGATCCTCACGACCGAGGCAGTCAAGGATTCGGACGTCGTCATCACGATGGGCTGCGGCGACACGTGCCCGATCTTCCCCGGGAAGCGCTACGAGGACTGGGATCTCGCGGATCCCGCGGGAAAGGGCGTCGGCGCCGTGCGGCCGATCCGGGACGAAATCCGGACCCGGGTCGAGACCCTCATCGGCGAGCTCCTGCCCGCCGGCGCATGAGCCGCCGCCGGGCGGCGGCCACACCGAGAAGGAGGTGATCGCGTGAGCACGGACTGCTGCGAGAACGGCTGCTGCGACGACGAGACGTGCTGCTGACGGCCCCCGCAACAAGAAGGGCGAGGATTCGGTACCGTCCGAATCCTCGCTCCTTTGTGCTCAGCGTGTGCTCAACGGTTCACCCGAAGCGGCCCGAGACGTAGTCCTCGGTCGCCTTCTCCTTCGGGTTGTTGAAGATCGTCGTCGTCTCGGCGTACTCGATGAGCTTGCCGGGCTTGCCCGTGCCCGCGATGTTGAAGAACGCCGTCTTGTCCGAAACGCGCGCAGCCTGCTGCATGTTGTGCGTCACGATGACGACCGTGTACTTCTCCTTGAGCTCGTTGATGAGGTCCTCGACCGCGAGCGTGGAGATCGGGTCGAGGGCCGAGCACGGCTCGTCCATGAGGATGACATCCGGCTTGACCGCGATCGCGCGCGCGATGCAGAGGCGCTGCTGCTGGCCGCCCGAGAGGCCCGATCCCGGCTTGTCGAGGCGGTCCTTGACCTCGTTCCACAGGTTCGCGCCGAGCAGCGACGACTCCACGAGCTCGTCCGCATCCGACTTCGAGATCCGCTTGCCGTTGAGCTTGACGCCCGCGAGCACGTTGTCGCGGATCGACATCGTGGGGAACGGGTTGGGCCGCTGGAAGACCATGCCGACGTGCGAGCGGACGGCCACGGGGTCGACGCCCGGGCCGTAGAGGTCGTCGCCGTCGAGGAGAACCTGGCCCTCGACGCGGGCGCCCGGAAGCACCTCGTGCATGCGGTTGAGCGTCCGGAGGAACGTCGACTTGCCGCAGCCCGACGGGCCGATGAAGGCCGTCACGGAGCGGGCCGCGATGTTGATGTTCACGCCCTCGACGGCACGGAAATTGCCGTAGTAGACGTTCAGGTCCTTGACGTCGATTCGCTTGGACATGATTTCCTTCAGTTTCGGTGCGGGTCTAGGGGTCAGCGGCCGGTCTTCGGGGCGAAGAACTTCGCCACGAGACGCGCGATGAGGTTGAGGATCATGACGCAGATGATGAGCACGAGGGCGGCGCCCCACGCGCGCTGGAGGCTCGGACCCGGGTTCGAGGGTGACGTCGGGTTGAGGATCTGCGTGTAGATGAACGTCGGGAGCGAGGACATCCAGTCGGCGAAGACGTTGAGATTGATCTTCGTCGCAAACCCCGCCGTCACGAGGATCGGCGCGGTCTCGCCGATGACGCGCGCGATCGCGAGGGTCACGCCGGACGCTATGCCGGAGATCGCCGTCGGGATGACGACCTTGAGGATCGTGCGCCACTTCCGCACGCCCAGCGCGTACGAGGCCTCGCGCAGCTCGTTCGGGACGATCTTGAGCATCTCCTCGCTCGAGCGCACGACCACCGGGATCATGAGCACGGAGAGCGCGACGGCGGCAACGAAGCCGGTCTTCGTGCCGGGGCCGAAGAGCGTCGCGAAGAAGGCGGCGGCAAAGAGGCCCGCGACGATCGAGGGGATGCCCGTCATGACGTCGACGAAGAACGTGATGGCCCGCGAGATCCGTCCGTCGTTGCCGTATTCGACGAGGTACACGGCCGTGAGGAGGCCGATCGGCACGGAGATGACCGTGGCCCACAGCGTGATGAGCAGGGTGCCCATGAGCGAGTGGTAGATGCCGCCGAGGACGCGCGTCCCGTCGGTTGCCGACTCGTTGTCCTGGATGCCGCTCACGCCGTTCATCGACGTCCCGAGGAATCCCGGCGTCGTGAGCCCTTTCGTGCCCTCGACGAGCACGGTCCAGATGACCGAGACGAGCGGGAGGAGCGCGACGAGGAATGCGCCGACCACGAGGCACGTCGCGAGCTTGTCCTTCGCCTTGCGGGATCCTTCGACGGCGCCGCTCCACGTGACGAAGACGAGGGTGAAGACGAGGGCTGCGAAGATGCCCCAGCCGAACGCGTTGAACCCCACGAGGGTCGAGAGCGCGGCGCCCACCACGAGGGCGACGGCGAGCGAGGCCCACGGGGCGAATCGCGGGAGGCGGTTGCGGGTGAGGGCGGAGCGACGCGGCGTGCGCGCAGCAACAGTGGTCATGTCAGTTCGCTCCCGAGAATTCCTTGTGGCGGCTGATCACCCAGCGCGCGATGACGTTGACCACGAGCGTGATGACGAACAGGACGAGGCCCGCCGCGATGAGCGTGCTGAGGCTCAGGCCGCTCGCTTCGGGGAAGTTGAGCGCGATTTCGGCCGCGATGGTCTGGTTGCCCGACCGGATGAGGCTCGCGATGAGCGGCCCGGAGGAGAGCACGAGCGCGACGGCCATGGTCTCGCCGAGCGCGCGGCCGAGGCCGAGCATGACGGCGCTGATGATGCCGGGGCGTGCGAACGGGAACACCGCCATGCGGATCATCTCCCAGCGCGTCGCGCCGAGCGCGAGCGCGGCCTCCTCGTGCAGCTTGGGCGTCTGGAGGAAGATCTCGCGCGAGATCGAGGTGATGATCGGGATGACCATGACGGCGAGGACGACGGCGGCCGTGAGGAGCGTCTTGCCCGTCGCCGAAGCGGGGCCGGAGAAGATCGGGATCCAGCCGAGGGCCGATGCGAGCCAGTTGTACCCCGGCACGAGCGCGGGCGCGAGGAACGAGATGCCCCACGCGCCGAAGACGACCGACGGGATGGCGGCGAGGAGGTCGATGACGTAGCCGAGGATCTGGGCGACCCGTCGCGGCGCGTAGTGCGAGATGAAGAGGGCGACGCCGATGGAGATGGGCGTCGCGATGACGAGGGCGACGGCGGCTGCGATCACAGTGCCGACAACGAGGGGCAGGATGTATTGCCAGAAGCCCTTGCCTCCGGCAATCTGGTCCTGGGGCGCCACGAGCGCGGGAAATGCCTGGGCGACGAGGAAGACCGCGACCGCGCAGAGCACCACGAGGATGATGATTCCGGCGGTCAGAGCCGAGCCGGAGAAGATCTTGTCTCCCGCCGCGCCGCTCTGGGACGAGAGGCTGGGCGTCCCACCGGACTGCTTGGGGGTCTTTGTCTGGGTCGTGGTCACTTCGGGTCCCTTGCGTACAACGTGGGAGGTCTCGTCAGCAGCTTTCGTCTTCTGACTCATCATTCTTCCATCCAGCGCAAGGCCCGCCCTGAAAACATGTCCAGGGCGGGCTCGCGCTAGCTCGGCGTCGATTAGGACTTGACCTTGATGGAGGCGACGGCCGACTTGACCTTCGCAGCGAGGGCCGAGGAGAGAGGGGCGCTCTTCGCGGCGGCTGCGGCGGCCTTCTGGCCCGCGTCCGAAGCAACGTAGGTCTCCCACGCCTTCACGAGGTCAACGGTGGCCTGATCCTTGTAGGCCGTGCAGACGACGTGGTACGAGACGAGGACGATCGGGTAGGCCGAGCTGTCCGTGAGCGTGCGGTTGAGGCTGAGCGCGAGGTCGTTCGCGGCGCGGCCGTCGGCCGGCTTCGAGAGCTCGACGGCCTTCGAGGCAGCGTCGGCGGAGAGCTCGACGAACTTGTCGCCGACCTTGATCTTGGCCTTGCCGAGGCTGCCGCCCACGGCAGAGTCGTCGGCGTACGCGAACGCGCCCTGCGTGTCCGTCACGGTCTTGACGACACCCGAGGTGCCCTTCGCGTTCTCGCCCGGGAGCGAGGCCGGCCACGTCTGGTTCGACTTGTCGGTCCAGACCGAGGGAGCGGCCTGCGCGAGGTAGTCGGTGAAGTTCTGCGTCGTGCCCGAGTCGTCCGAGCGGTGCACGGGCGTGATCTTGAGGTCGGGGAGGCTCACGCCGGAGTTGTCCGCGGCGATCGCCGGGTCGTTCCACTTCGTGATCTGGCCACGGAAGATCTTCGCGATCGTGTCGGCGGTGAGGTTGAGCGACGTGATGCCCTGGAGGTTGAACGTCACGGCGATCGGGGAGATGTAGACCGGGAGGTCGAGCGCGCCGTCGGCGCCGCAGACGGCCTTCGCGGAGGTGAGCTCGTCCGTCGACATGGCGGCGTCGGAGCCGGCGAACTGGCTCGCGCCCGAGATGAACGTCTTGCGGCCAGCGCCCGAGCCGTCCGGCGAGTACTGGACGGTCACGCCGGGGTTCGCCTGGGTGAAGCCCTGCTTCCACGCGTCGACCGCGGAGGCCTGGGCGCTCGAGCCGGTGCCGGTCAGCGTGCCCGTGACCTTCGGGCCCGACGCCGAGTTCGTCGCGCCGGAAGTGCCGGCGGCGTTGTCAGAGCCGCACGCGGAGAGCGCGAGCGCGCCTGCCGCGATGACAGCAACGGCCGAGAGGCGGCCGAAACGGATAGCCTTCACGAAATTGACCCCTTCCAGGGTGATTGAGGTGCGCCGTGCGACTGGCGCGTCCCAACGGGTGCG
The DNA here is from genome assembly GCF_034931225.1 of Sinomonas terricola. Classification (NCBI taxonomy): domain Bacteria; kingdom Bacillati; phylum Actinomycetota; class Actinomycetes; order Micrococcales; family Micrococcaceae; genus Sinomonas; species Sinomonas terricola. The sequence continues at coordinate 101,083 of NZ_JAYGGQ010000005.1, read as the reverse complement.
TACGAGGTCGTACTGCAATCGAAGTTAGGGTTCGCAGGTAACGAAACTCAGGGGCGTAGGTAAACGGAAGGTGAACGGAAAGCGGAGGTCGGGTGACAACACGGGCTGGTGTCTTGAACATCACACCTCCACTGAGTATTGGCGTGCGCCTCCCTAAACTGCAGGTGTGGAAACCCCTGCGCATGGAGCACCCGACCAGGCGAAGCAGGACCGCGCCCACCTCGCGGGGCTCCCCTCGCTGGCCCGCGAGCGCGCCCGCGCGGGATGGGCCCGCACGCGCGCCTCGCTGCTTCCCGCGCTCCTCATGACCGTCGGCGCCGTCGTCGCCTATCTCATCGCGTATTACCTGCTTGGGCATGTCGGCCCGATCTTCGCCGCGACGTCCGCGCTTATCTCGCTCGGCTTCGGGCGCGACCTCACGGTGCGCAAGGTGCTCGAAGTCGCCGTCGGCTGCACCCTCGGCATCGTTCTCGGCGACCTCATGGTGACGGTGTTCGGCGCGGGAATCTGGCAGGCCGGCGTCGTGCTCATGATCTCCCTCCTCGTCGCGAGGTTCCTCGACCGCGGGGTCATCTTCGCGACGCAGCTCGGTATCCAGTCGCTCTTTGTCGTCCTCCTGCCGGCCCCCGTCGGCGGGCCGTTCACGCGCAGCCTCGACGCCGTCGTCGGCGGCCTCGTCTCGCTCCTCATCACGGCGCTCCTGCCCCGGGATCCGCGCGTCCAGCCGCGCGACGACCTCGAGAAGCTCGTCGCCGCGTTCTCGGAGATGCTGCGCGAGTGCGCCGAGGCCCTTGCGGAAAGCGACTCGACCCGCGCGTGGCACGCCCTCGTCCGGGGGCGCGGGTCGCAGGGGCTCGTCGACACGATCCGCGCGACCCTCAAGACCTCGGGCGAGGTCACGCGCATCGCCCCCGCATATCGCCGGTACCGCGGCGAGATCGAGGACTTCGCGCGGGCCGTCGAATATCTCGATCTCGCGCTGCGCAACGGTCGCGTCGTCGCGCGTCGGCTCACGAGCACGATCAACAACGCGGCGCTCTCGGAGCGCGCAGCGGAGGGCATCGCGGGGCTGCTCTCGGATACGGCCGAGTCGCTCGACCTCGTGGCGGCGGGCCTCTCGACGTGGGACCGGGAGTCCCGTCGCATCAACCTTCGCTCCGCGGGCCTCATGCTCGAGGACATCGCGTCCCGCGCACACCCGCGCAAGCTCCACGTCGAACGGCTCGAGGGTGAGGCCCTCGTGATCCTCATCCGGCCCATGCTCGTGGACCTGCTCGAGGCAACGGGGTACGACCATGAGGACGCCGTCGCGCTCCTGCCTGGCCTCTGACGCCTGCGCCGCCGCGGTCTGCGCGGCACGGCCAAGAATGTCGGCGCCCGGAACTAGCCTTGGGCTATGGCTTCGAAGACCTCCACCCGTACAACCACGCGTGCGCCCGGCTACCGCTGCGCCGAATGCGGCTGGACGACCGCGAAGTGGGTGGGCCGCTGCGGCGAGTGCCAGGAGTGGGGCACGGTCGAAGAGGTCGGCGGGGCGGTGGCCCGGACGACGGCGGCCGCGACCGTGCGCGAACCGGCCCGCCAGATTGCCGAGATCGACGCGACGGAGGCGGCGTTCCTGCCCACAGGCGTCGGCGAGCTCGACCGTGTGCTCGGCGGTGGGCTCGTGCCGGGCGCCGTGATTCTCCTCGCGGGCGAGCCCGGAGTCGGCAAGTCGACGCTCCTGCTCGACGTCGCGGCCAAGGTCGCATCGGCGGGTTCCGCAGGCGACGCTGCGCCTTCGGGTGTTCTCTACGTCACGGGCGAGGAATCAGCCGCGCAGGTCAAACTGCGGGCCGAGCGCATCGGCGCCGTCGCCCAGGGCCTCTATCTCTCGGCCGAGACCGATCTCGCGCAGGCGCTCGGCCACGTCGAGAAGCTCGAGCCGCGGCTGCTCGTCGTGGACTCGGTCCAGACGCTCTCGAGCGCCGAAGTCGAAGGCAGCGCGGGCGGCGTCTCCCAGGTGCGGGAGGTGACGGCGTCGCTCATCGCTGCCGCCAAACGGCGGAACATGACAACTCTCCTCGTCGGCCACGTCACGAAAGAAGGCTCGATCGCGGGGCCACGGCTCCTCGAGCACCTCGTCGACGTCGTGTGCCAGTTCGAGGGCGAGCGCCATTCGCGCCTGCGGCTCCTCCGGGCGGTCAAGAACCGGTACGGGCCGACGGACGAGGTCGGATGCTTCGACCTTGCCGAGGATGGGATCGCGAGCGTCACGGACCCCTCGGGCCTCTTCGTCTCCCGCACGCGCGAACCGGTCTCGGGCACGTGCATCACGGTCACGCTCGAGGGCCGCAGGCCGCTCCTCGCCGAGGTGCAGTCGCTCCTCGCCGAGAGCGCGAACGGCCAGCCGCGGCGCGCGACGAGCGGCCTCGACTCCTCGCGCGTCGCGATGCTTCTCGCGGTCCTCCAGCAGCGCGCGGGGTGCGTGCTCCACAAGGACGACAGCTACGTCGCGACCGTGGGCGGCGTGAGGCTCACAGAGCCTGCGACCGATCTCGCCGTGGCCCTCGCCGTCGCGTCCGCGAAGACGCGGCAGGCACTCCCCCAGCGGCTCATCGCGTTCGGAGAGGTCGGGCTCGCGGGCGAGGTGCGTCCCGTGCCAGGCATCAACCGGCGCATCCAGGAAGCCCATCGGCTCGGGTTCACGCACGCGATCGTGCCCGCGAGCCCGACCGGCCCCGGGGAGATCCCGCCCGGATTCTCGGTCCGCGAAGTGGGGCACGTCGCGGAGGCCCTGGGACTGCTCATCACGCCGTCCTGACCGGCATCGGCCGGGCGACGCGGCTCACCGAGGCCCTAAGCCTCGATGGCTCGCGCGCCCGCGCCCCACACGAGCGGGACGAAGAGCACGAGGGCCACGAGCTGGGTCCCGACGGCGAAGGCAGCGACGGCCGGAATCGACACCTCGTACAGGGCACCCATGGCCGTAGATCCCGCGAGCCACGCCGTGCCGTAGACCGCCGTGAAGACGCCGTAGGCCGTGGCTCGCCTGTCTCGCGGCACGAGCTTCGCGACGGCGGCGCGGAAGGTGGCCTCGTGCATCCCCAGCGAAGCACCCCACACCGCCGCGCCGATCCACACGAGGGCGGCTTCTGTGCTGAAGGAGAGGAACGGGACCGCCGCCGTGAGGGGCAGCGCGGCGACGAGCCCGCGGAGGCCGAACCGGTCGTAGAGCGCACCCGAGCCGAGGGCCGCGAGCCCGGCCGCCGCCATGGCAACGGCATAGACGACCGGGATGAGGGGCTCGGGCAGGACCCTGCGGACCTCCAGGTGATACGAGATGACCGCGAACGTCGCGAATCCGAGCATCGAGGCGGCCGTGAAGGCGCTGTACCACCAGAACGTCCGCGGAAGCCGGCTAGCGGTGACCTGCCCGTCGCCGCCGGGCTCGGCGCGTACGGGGCTGTCATAGTGATCCGGCGCGGGGACGGCGCGGCGCAGCAGAACGACGGCGAGGAGGGCCAGCGCGCCGGGGATCGCAAGGACCCCGAAGCCCAGGTGATAGCCGGAGACCGCGACCATGAGCGCGACCAGCAGCGGGCCGAGGAAGGCACCCACCTGATCGAGCGCCTCGTGGACAGCGAACGCCATCCCGTGCCCAATGGAGCCTCCCGCGTTGGCGAGCATCGTGTCCCGCGCCGGGGTGCGCACTGCCTTGCCGAAACGCTCGGCGACGACGAGGGCCGCCGCCTGCCACAGGCTCGCGGCGAGGGACATGACGGGAACCGCCACGACGGTGAGCGCGTAGCCCGCGATCGTGAGGGGCCAGTACCGTCGCGTCCGGTCCGCGAGGGGTCCCGTCGCGAGCCGCAGGACGAGCGCTGCGGCTTCGCCGAGGCCCGTGATGAAGCCAACGAGCGCGCCCGAGGCGCCCAGAGTCGCGAGGAACGGGCCCGTGATCGATCGGGCCCCTTCGTAGACGACGTCGGCGAGCATGCTGACCACCCCGAAGGCAAGCACGAAGCCGGTCGGGCCGATGCGATTCGAGGAACCGGAGACCGGGGTTCCCTGCTGGGCCATAAAGCTCCTCTGCTCGGACTCGAACGCGACAGGTCGGACGGTCACAATACCCGCGCACCTTGACGCCGAATTGTTATTCTGGCGCACTTTTGTGCGCGAACGCGCATATACCATGGGATTCAGTGCCCACGTGGGTGCCTTTGTTGTGCCACGAAAGGGAATGTCATATGGCTCGGACCCCCGAGGACGTGCTAGCCGACACGCTGGGCCGCGTCGCACCGGGGACGGGCCTCCGTGACGGACTTGAGCGCATCCTCCGCGGACGCACCGGCGCCCTGATCGTCCTGGGCTTCGACCGCACGGTCGAGTCAATCTGCTCGGGCGGCTTCGAAATCGGAATCGACTTCTCCCCCACACGTCTGCGCGAGCTCGCGAAAATGGACGGCGCGATCGTGACGGACCGCGAAGCGAAGACGATCATCCGCGCGGCGGTGCACCTCGTCCCCGATTCGACCATCCCGACGTCGGAATCCGGCACGAGGCACCGCACGGCCGAGCGCGTCGCGATCCAGACGGGCCTCCCCGTCATCTCGGTGAGCCAGTCGATGCAGATCATCGCCCTGTACGTGCGGGGCCTGCGCTACGTGCTCGAGGGCTCGGAGAAGGTCCTCGCGCGCGCAAACCAGGCGCTCGCGACCCTCGAGCGCTATCGCGCGCGCCTCGACCAGGTCACGAACTCACTCTCGGCGCTCGAGATCGAGGCCATGGTGACGGTCCGCGACGTCGCCCAGACGCTCCAGCGCCAGGAAATGGTCCGCCGCATCTCGGAGGAGATCGGCCAGTACGTCCTCGAACTCGGCGAGGATGGCCGTCTGCTCTCGCTCCAGCTCGAAGAGCTCACGGTCGGGCGCGGGCCAGGCAGCGACGTCGTCATCCGCGACTATGCGGGCGACGACGCGACGCCCGAGACGATCGACGGCGCCGTCGAAGCCCTCGCCGAGCTCTCGGCGACGGACCTCATCGACCTCAACCGCATCGCGGCGATCCTCGGGTACGCGGGCGGCGAGGCGACGCTCGACGCCGTCGTCGAGCCCCGCGGCTACCGACTCATCACGGGCCTCAAACCCGTGCCGCGCGCGGTCGCCGACCGGCTCGTCGACCACTTCGGGGGCCTCCAGAACCTCATGGCGGCCACGATCGAAGACCTCATGACGGTGGACGGCATCGGCGAGCAGCGCGCCCGCACCGTGCGCGAGGGCTTGAGCCGCATGGCCGAGGCGAGCCTCCTCGACCGGTTCCTCTGATCCGCCGCCGCGGCAGGCCGGGGACTAATCGAGCTTGAAGACCGCCTTCGGGCTCTGGAGCGGGCCGAGGGACGTCGTGAGCACGTAGATCCCCGGGCGCGGCTTGACCGTCACGGCCTTGCATCCCTCGGTCGAGCGGATCCTGGGCCACGGGAAATTCGCCGTCTCGCTCGCGCCCGGGGCGATGGTCTTGACGAGATCCGAGGCGTCCGACTGGCAGTCCTTCGAGTCGAAGATGCGGTCCGCGCCGCTCATGACGAGGTACTCCATCTGCGACGTCCCGACGTTCACAGGGCAGGGGATCGCGTTCTTGTTCATGACCTTGAGCGTCAGCACGGGATTCTCGGTGGACGCGTAGGCGGGCTTGTCGGTCGCCGCCGTGACCTCGATCTTCGCGGGGTCGCACGTCGGGGTGGCCGGCGGGGCGCTCGTGGGGGCGTCCGACGCCGCGGGCGAGGAAGCGCCGTCGGCCGTCGGGCTCGCGGTGGGGTTCGTGAGGGGGCCGGCGTCATCCGCCGCGCGGGCCGGCGCACTCGAATGCGACGCTGCGCGGACGAGCGCCCACGCGCCGCCCCCGATGAGCCCGAGCACGACGACGAGCAGCACCGCTGCGACGAGGCGGCGCCGTCGGTACACCGCAGGGCTGGGCCGGCGCGCGCCAGGGCGGGCACCGGTCTTCCGGGATGCCCCTTCGCCCCCCTGTCCCCTGCCCTGAGGGCCTCTGCCCTGTCCACGCGCTGCCACGCTTCCAAGGCTAAGAACCAACACCCCCTCGGGTCGCGCCGCCGCGCCGCGCGACTAGAGTGGAATAGCCCACCCGGACGCAAGGAGCTCCCCTGACCGCCATCGCCCCCGACCCCGCGCCCACCGCGCGCGAGCTGCGCGACCTGCACCGCGCCGTCGTCGGCTGGTTCGCGGACGAGGCCCGCGATCTCCCGTGGCGCGACCCCGCGTGCTCGCCGTGGGGCATCCTCGTGAGCGAGGTCATGCTCCAGCAGACGCCCGTGGTGCGAGTGCTCCCCGTGTGGCGCGAGTGGATGGAGCGCTGGCCGCATCCCGCCGACCTGGCCGCGGAACCCGCTGGCGAGGCCGTCCGCGCGTGGGGCCGCCTCGGCTATCCCCGCCGCGCGCTGCGGCTCCACGCCGCCGCGGCCGTCATCGCGCGCGAGCACGACGGCGAGCTCCCGGACACCGAGGAAAGCCTCCTCGGGCTCCCCGGCGTGGGCGGATACACGGCCGCCGCCGTCGCGGCCTTCGCGTTCGGACGCCGCGCCGCCGTCGTCGACACCAACATCCGCCGAGTCCACGCCCGCCTCGTGGGCGGCGAGGCGCTCCCGGCTCCATCCCTCACGGCCGACGAGCGCCGGCTCGCCGGTGAGCTTCTCCCGGACGACGACGCCGCCTCCGTGCGCTGGAACGCGGCGGTCATGGAGCTTGGCGCGCTCGTGTGCACAGCGAGGTCGCCGCGATGCGACGCGTGCCCCGTCGCCGGTGCCTGTGCGTGGCGCGCGGCGGGCGAGCCCCCGCCGTCCTACGTGCCGAAGGGCCAGGCCTGGCACGGCACCGACCGGCAGGTGCGGGGCGCCGTCATGGCGGTGCTCCGCGCCGCCTCGCGGCCCGTGCCGCGCGGGTTCTTCGACGGGCCGACAAACGCGGATGCCGCGCACTCCGGGTCCGTGGGCATCGAGCTCGCGCGCCTGCACGCCCTCGCGGCGGGGCCCGAGCAGCTCGAGCGCGCGGTCGCGGGCCTTCTCGCGGACGGCCTCGCCGTAGAGCGCCCGGGCGGCCTCGCCCTTCCGTAGCGTTTCCCGAGCGCCTACCCTGCCTGCATGGGGGTTGCTCGCATCCGCGTCGGTTTGCTTGCCACGGTGCTTGCGCTGGCGGCCCTCCCGCTGACGGCGTGCCTTCCCTTCAGCACAGCGTGCCCAGCGGTCGGATATGTCTCGGCGATCAGCATCTCGATCGCTCCCGAGCGGATCGTGACGCTCGACCCCGATTCCCTCGAATACCGGGCCTGCCAAGACGGCGCGTGCCGGGAGGCACCGCTTCAGCTGGGGCCTCGATTGGTCTCCGCGCCGCTCCCCCCGTCGGCATCCCCGCGCCCACCGGCGTCCGGTCCGGCGCTGGCCTTCGCAACCCCGCCGCAGTTCACCGCGAGCCCCGCCGGGCTGACGGTTTCCGGCACGACCGTTCAGGGCGAGTCCGTGGGACCGCTGCACGTGACGATCACACCGAAGGTCGACTACCCCGACGGCCCGACGTGCGGCCAGCGCATCACCGCCGCCGTCCGTTGGGATCTCTCGGGCCTCCACCAGCTGCCCTCCTAGAATCGGAGTCTTGCGCCACAACTCAGGCGCTGATCGGGCCGAATTCGGCGCGTTTCAGCCCTGAATTGTGGCGGATCGAGCCGAAGGCATTGAGCCACAGCCCCACGGGGCCTAGCCTCAGGTCATGGCGCGCTCCCGGCACCTCGCGGCGGCCTTCGCGGCTGGCCTTGCCGCGCTCCCACTCGCCGCGTGCTCGCACCCAGCCGCTTGCCCGGCCATCTCGCTCGCCTCGGTCGTGACGATCCATGTCGCAGAACACCGTGCGGCAACCCTCGACCACGCGTCGCTCACGGGCGAGGCGTGCCAGGATGGCGCTTGCTACGGCGGTCCGCTCGAGCTGCGCGCCGAGGGCGGCGACAGCACGCAGGCCACACCGGTGCCCTCGTACGTCGCGATGATCCAGATGACGAAGCCCCTCACGGAGAACCCGATCGACCTCACCGTCTCGGGCAAGGACACCTCAGGCGCGTCGATCGGCGATCCGCATCTCCGGTTCAGCCCGCGGATCGACTACCCGTGGGGGCCGCAGTGCCCGCGCGTCGTGATCGCGGAGACGACGTTCGACGACGCCGGGCTGCACGCGCGCTGAAAGGCGCCTACTCCTTCGCGCGCCCCGCGAGCCACTTGATCATGCGGGTGTTGCCCAGCGTGTTCGGCTTGACGCGGGCGAGGTCGAGGAACTCCGCAACGCCCTCGTCGGAGGAGCGCAGAAGTTCGGAGTACACCTCGGGGTCCACGGCCGACTGGTCGGCCATGACCTCGAAACCGTGCCGCTCGAAGAAGCGCACCTCGAAGGTGAGGCAGAAGACGCGCTGGACGCCGATCTCGGCAGCCTCCGCGAGGAGCTGCTCGACGAGCGCGTGCCCCACGCCGTGACCGCGCCAGTCGTCGGCGGCCGCGAGCGTGCGGACCTCGGCGAGGTCCTCCCACATGACGTGGAGGGCGCCGCAGCCGATGAGCTCGCCGTCGGCCGTCTCGGCGACGCGGAATTCCTGGATCGACTCGTAATAGGCCACGGATTCCTTCGAGATGAGGATCCGCCGCTCGGCGAGGGGGGCGACGAGCCGCTTGATCGCCGCGACGTCGCTCGTCCGCGCGCGCCGGATCCGGAAGGTCGACGCGACGGATTCAGGGACGAGGGGAAGGGCGGCAGTCATGGAGCAATCCTAGTGGCCGGGCCTCACCGCCTTGACCGTCAACCGGACCGGCCGCGCCCCGCTCAGCCGCCCGGCGCGAGCTCCTTCGAGTAGTAGAGCTGCGGCTCCGCCTGCCCGGCGTCGTGATTCGCGTAGCCGTGCCGCTCGTAGAAGCGCCGCGCGTCGACGTCCTCCCCGTCCACGTTGATCTCGAGGAGCTCCCCGCCGCGCTCGCGTACCTCCGCTTCGACGGCCGCGAGGAGGTCGCCGCCGAGGCCCTCGCCGCGGCGCGACGGGACGACATACAGCTCGTCGAGCAGCGCAACGCGCCCGTCGAACCAGACATTGGGCCGCAGCGTGACGAGCGCAACGCCGGCCGCGGGCTCCCCTACGAGCACGGCGAACACGTCCGTGCCCGAGAGGAGCCCGACGAGTCGATCGGCGAGGGCGCGGATCCCCGGCGTCGGGCTGTCGAACTCACGGTTGAAAGCATCGAGCAGCTCGGCGACGACGACCGCCTCGCCCGGCGCGGCGACCCGCGGCGGCTCGCCGGGCATCGCTAGAGCCCCAGCTCCCGCGGGAGCTCGCGCTCCTCGCCCAGCACGTGCTCCGCGAGGAACGCGTTCACGACGCCGTACCACACCTTCGCGTGCTGCGGCTTGAGGATCCAGTGGTTCTCGTCCGGGAAGTAGAGGAACCGATGCGGGCTCGCGCCGTCGGCGTCCGCAGCGAGCTGCGAGGCGCTCAGGAGCTCATACCAGAGGCGCAGGCCCTCGCCGATGGGCACGCGATAGTCCTTGTCGCCGTGGATGACGAGCATGGGCGTGCGGATCTCGCCGACCGCGCGGTGGGGCGAGTTCGCCTCCGTCATCGCGGCGTCCATCTCCTTGGCCCAGTAGTGCGCCATGTCGGTCGTGAGCCCGAAGCCCTCGAGCGCCCACAGGCTCGCGTGCGTCACGATCGCGCGGAAGCGGTCGGTGTGCCCCGCGACCCAGTTGGCCATGTACCCGCCGAAGGATCCGCCCATCGCCGCGGTCCGCGTGGGGTCGAGGTCGGGCCGCCGGAGCGCTGCGTCGGTGAGGGCCATGATGTCGGAGAACGGCTCCGCGCCCCACCGGCCCCAGCCGCGCTGGATGAAGTCCTGGCCGTATCCCGTGCTGAGCGCAGGGTCGGGGAGCAGCACGGCGTAGCCCTGGGCGGTCATGAGCCACGGGTTCCATCGCCAGGTCCACGCGTTCCACGAGCCGATCGGCCCGCCGTGGATCCACACGAGCAGCGGGTGCTTGACGACGGCGGCGCCGTCGCCCGGGGAGGCCGACTCAGCGGACGACGGCGGGAGCGCGAGCCAAGCGCGCAGCGGCGTGCCGTCCTCCGCGGTCGTCGTCACCTCGTGGAGGCGGCCCGGGATCTCGGGCCGTTCGGCAGGGTTCTTGAGCCGGGACACGCCCCCGCCTGCGAGCTCGATCCGCACCACCTCGGGCGGGAGGAGGTAGGAGCTGCGGAGCGCGTAGGCGTGGGCCCCGTCAGGCGAGACGACGACGTCGCTGTACGCGGCGTCGTCGTGCGTCACGCGTGTGACCGCACCGCTTGCGACGTCAATCCGAAAAATCGGCGAGCGCCCGCCGTCGTCGGCGGTCACGAGGAGGGCCGAGCCGTCGGGGAGCCACGCCGCGGGGTGGGCCAGGCGGTCCCATGCGGGGGCGAGGCGGCGCAGCTCGCCGCTCGCGAGGTCGAGGAGGTGCAGCTCGCTCGTGTAGGCCTGGGTGGGCGTCGTGTGGGGCTCGACCACGACGGCGAGCATCCTGCCGTCCGGGCTCGCGGGCCCCGGGAAGAAGTCCTTGAGCTCCTCGGAGAGCAGCGTGCGGTGGGTTCCGCTCGCAACGTCGACGGCGACGATCTCGTCGCGCAGGTCCGCCTTCGCGAGGGGCTTCGCGAGGCCCGCGTAGAGGGTGGCGCCGTCGGGGCTCACGCTCGCCTCGGCGAAGCGGAGACGCCCGCCGACGCCGGGGGTCAGGTTGCGGAGTTCGAGGGCGGGCCCCTCGTCGAGAGTCGAGGGCTTGCCCGGCTCGGGCTCCTTCGACGAGCGTTCGACGGCGAAGAGGCGCGGCTCGGCGGGCCCGAGGTCCGCGTCCCAGAAGCGCACGGGGTAGCCCGAGTGGAGGATCGCCGCGACCTTGCCGTCCTTCCGCGCGGTGCGGCGGGCTTCGTCGTCGGCCTCGTCGGTGCTCCCCGGCAGGACCGACGTCTGGACGAACGTCGCGTCCGCGGAGCGCGCCGCGAGCACCGATGAAACGCCGCCGGCCCTGCTGAGGACGACGCGCGCCTCGCCGCCCTCGTGAGGGAGCAGCCACAGGGCGCTCACGGGCTCGTCGTCCGGCTTCTCGGGATCGGGCCGGGCGGATGTGAAGAAAAGGTCGCCGTTCGCGGCGAACGCGGCGCCGGCCTCGCCCTTAGCGCTGCGCGTGATGCGCCGGGCGGGCCGCTCGCCCGCGGGGTCGAGCTCCCACAGGGCCGTGCCGTACTCGGTGCCCTTGCCGCTGAGGGTCGCAACGGTCGTCACGAGGCGCGTCCCGTCGGGGCTGAGGACGAGCCCCGAGAGGCGCGGGATCGCGACATAGTGGTCGAGGTCGTGGAAGGGAGTCTCGGGCTGCGGCGCAGGCTCGGGCTGGTTCCCGCCGTCGTGCGGTTCGGGCTGGGACTCGCCGGTGCGGGGCATGGCGATCTGGGGGTCGGCGCTCATGGCTCCGATTCAACCCGGAAAGTGGCGTGGAGCACAGGGGCGTTCACTCGTGGTGAAACACTTCTTTCACACCGTCCGTCGATACGCCCCGTGAGTGAGGACCCGCGGGACGTGACCACCGGACGTTCAGGCCGGTTCGCCGAAGCCGTGCTCGACCTGCTCGCGCACGAGCCGCACCGCCTCGTCCGCGTCCGGCCCCGATGCCTCCACGACGAGCTCCGCCCCCTTCCGCGCGTTGAGGGCCATGAGCGCCATGACGGATTGCGCGTCGGCGCCGTTGATCGTGATCTCCGCGTCGAACTGCGAGAGCCGGCCCGCGAGGATCGCGGCGGGGCGCGCGTGCAGGCCCGCGCGGTTGGGCAGCGTGAGGATGGCCGACGCCGTCGGCTCGCCGACCTCCGGCGCCTCCTCCGGGGCGGCGCCGGGGATGGCCTCCTCGGCGGCCCGCACGACGGCGTCGACCTCCGCTCCCGCCTCAGCCGCCACCGCAGCGGCCACGGTGCCCTCGACGAGCGCCGCATCCGCGAGGCGGACCCGCGAGCGCTGGCCGTCCTCGAGGAACTCGAGCACGGACTCTGCCGTCATGACGGCCGAGCCCAGATCGGTCATGATCACGACGCCCCGGCCCTGATCGGCCTCGTCGATTCCCTTCATGATCTTGTCGAAGCTCGTGCCGAGGCCGCCTTCGTCGGTGCCTCCCGCGGCGACGAGCGGCACCGAGCCGGCCATCTGGGCTGCAAGCTCGATCACGCCCTCCGCGAGGCGCGCGCTGTGCGAGACGACGACGAGTCCGACGGGGCTCATGAGCGGCCTCCCGCGCTGATCTCGGAGACGGCGGCGGTCACCGCGGCCCGCAGGATGTACGACGTCGAGACGGCGCCCGGATCGAGATGACCCGCGCTGCGTTCGCCGAGATAGCTCGCCCGGCCCTTGCGTGCCACGAGGGGCATCGTCGCGAGGGCGCCCGCTTCGGCAGCCGCCGCCGCGGCAGCGAAGGCCGCCTCGCCGTCGGCCGCATGCCCCGCGGCGACGACGGCGGGAGACCAGGCGTCTACCATGGTCTTGTCGCCGAGATCGGCCTTGCCGCGCGCGACGATGCCGTCCCGCGCGGCCGCAAGCATGGCCTCGACCGCGGGGCCGTCGAGCGTATCCCGCTCCCCCACGGCGGCGGACGCGCGCAGGAACGCCGTCCCGTAGAGCGGACCTGCGGCGCCGCCCACCTTGCTCATGAGCATCATCGCCGCGACCTTGAGCGCCGCCGCGACGGACTCACTCGGCCCGTCGCCGAGCTTCTCGACCACGGCCTGGAAGCCGCGGTCCATGTTCTCGCCGTGATCGCCGTCGCCGATCGCCCGGTCGAGCTCGATGAGCTCCTCCCGATGCATGGCGAGGACACGCGCGCATTCGCGCAGCCAGCGGTCCGCCCACGCGGCATTCAGGTCGGTCATGTCACACTCCCCATCGAAGGGCCGGTGTGAGCACCGGCGCGTCCCAGAGTTCGGCAAGTTCGTCGTCGAGGCGGAGAACGGTCACCGAGCAGCCCTGCATCTCGAGGGACGTCACGTAGTTGCCCACGAGGCTGCGCTCGACCGTCGCGCCCCGTTCGGCGACAAGCTCCGCGGCACGGCCGAACACGATGTACAGCTCGGAGAGGGGCGTGCCGCCCATACCGTTCACGAAGAGCAGCACGCGGTCCCCCGCGACGACGTGGAGGTCGTCGAGCACGGGCGTGACGAGGTGCTCGGTGAGCGCATCCGCGGGCTCGAGGCCTACGCGGCGGCGGCCCGGCTCGCCGTGGATCCCGATGCCGATCTCGATTTCGTCCTCGGCGAGCTCGAAGCTCGGTTTGCCGGCATGCGGAACCGTGCAGGGCGCGAGGGCGAGACCCATCGAGCGCACGTTCTCGACGACCTTGCGCCCGAGCTTCTCGACGGCGTCGATCGAGTCCCCGCGCTCGGCGGCCGCGCCCACGATCTTCTCGACGAGCACCGTCCCCGCGACCCCGCGCCGACCCGCCGTGTAGAGGGAGTCCTCCACCGCGACGTCGTCGTTCACGAGGACCGTCCTGACCTCGATCCCCTCGGCCTCGCACAGCTCGCCGGCCGTCTCGAAGTTGAGCACGTCCCCCGTGTAGTTCTTGACGATGTGGATCACCCCGGCGCCGCCGTCCACCGCCTGCGTCGCGGCAATGATCTGATCCGGCGTCGGCGAGGTGAACACCGCCCCCGGCACGGCGGCGTCGAGCATTCCGAGGCCCACGAAGCCCGCGTGCAGCGGCTCGTGCCCGCTCCCCCCGCCGGAGACGAGGGCGACCCTTCCGTGGGCGGGGCCGACCGCCCTCGTCACGAAGAGCGGGTCGCGGTGAACGGTCACCAGATCGGGGTGGGCGCTCGCGAGGCCCCGCACCGTATCGCCGACCACCGCCCTCGGATCATTGATGAGCTTCTTCACACTGCTCCTTCGATCGGTCGCCGGCCGTCGCGCCATCGACGCGTGCGGATGGGGCCGGTTCTTGGAGCCTACCGGGAGGGGCAGCGCAGGGGTAGGCCGGGTGCGGCCTGCCCTCGCGCGGCGGGGAGCCGCTGTGCAGCGAACGACGGCGGCCCCTCACCTTGCCGGTGAGGGGCCGCCGTTCGGGGCAATGCGGATCAGGCGCCGATTTCCTTCGAGCCGCTCTTCGCGGCCGTCACGACCTCGGGAACGCGCGGACGCGGGGTGCCGGTGAAGGTGAACCGCGCGGTCTCGTCCTCGCCCTCGACGTCCACGAGCACGATGTCCCCCGCGGAGAGGTCGCCGAAGAGGATCTTCTCCGAGAGCTGGTCCTCGATCTCGCTCTGGATCACACGGCGCAGTGGCCGGGCGCCCATCGCGGGGTCGTAGCCGCGCGTCGCGAGCAGGACCTTCGCCTTCTGCGTGAGCTCGATGCCCATGTCCTTGTCCCGGAGACGCTTCTCGAGCCGGTCGATCATGAGATCCACGATCTCGATGATCTCTTCCTGCGTGAGCTGCGGGAACACGACGAGATCGTCGACGCGGTTGAGGAACTCGGGGCGGAAGTGCTGCTTGAGCTCCTCCGTCACACGGGCCTTCATGCGCTCGTATGTCGTCTTCGTGTCCGTGCCGGACTGGAAGCCGGTCATGACGCCCTTCGAGATGTCCCGGGAGCCGAGGTTGGTCGTCATGATGATGATCGTGTTCTTGAAGTCCACGACCCGGCCCTGGCTGTCCGTGAGGCGCCCGTCCTCGAGGATCTGCAGGAGCGAGTTGAAGAGGTCCGCGTGGGCCTTCTCGACCTCGTCGAACAGGACCACCGAGAACGGCCGGCGGCGCACCTTCTCGGTGAGCTGGCCGCCCTCTTCGTAGCCGACGTAGCCCGGAGGGGCACCGAAGAGCCGCGAGACCGTGTGCTTCTCTGAGAACTCGGACATGTCGAGCGTGATGAGCGCGTCCTCTTCGCCGAAGAGGAACTCCGCGAGGGCCTTGGCGAGCTCGGTCTTGCCGACACCCGTCGGGCCCGCGAAGATGAACGATCCGCCCGGACGCTTCGGGTCCTTGAGGCCCGCACGCGTGCGCCGGATGGAGCGCGAGAGCGCCTTGATCGCGTCGTCCTGGCCCACGACTCGCTTGTGCAGCTCGTCCTCCATGTGGAGCAGTCGCGAGGACTCCTCCTCGGTGAGCTTGAACACCGGGATGCCCGTCGAGTTCGCAAGCACCTCGGCCACGAGCTCCTCATCGACCTCGGCGACGCCGTCCATATCGCCGGACTTCCACGCGCGCTCGCGCTCGGCGCGCTCGGAGATGAGCTTCTGCTCCTTGTCGCGGAGCGACGCGGCGCCCTCGAAGTCCTGCGCGTCGATCGCGGACTCCTTCTCGAGCTTGAGGTTCGCGATGCGCTCGTCGAGGGCCTTGAGCTCGGGCGGGGCCGTCATACGGCGGATGCGCAGGCGCGCGCCCGCCTCGTCGATGAGGTCGATCGCCTTGTCCGGGAGGAAGCGGTCGCTGATGTAGCGCTCCGAGAGGTTCGCCGCAGCGGCGAGGGCGCCGTCCGTGATCGTCACGCGGTGATGCGCCTCGTAGCGGTCGCGGAGGCCCTTGAGGATCTCGATGGTCAGCGAAACAGAGGGCTCCGAGACCTGGATCGGCTGGAAGCGGCGCTCGAGCGCGGCGTCCTTCTCGATGTGCTTGCGGTACTCGTCGAGCGTCGTCGCGCCGATCGTCTGGAGCTCGCCGCGGGCCAGCATCGGCTTGAGGATGCTCGCGGCATCGATCGCGCCCTCGGCGGCACCCGCACCCACGAGGGTGTGGATCTCGTCGATGAACAGGATGATGTCGCCGCGCGTGCGGATCTCCTTGAGCACCTTCTTGAGGCGCTCTTCGAAGTCGCCGCGGTAGCGGGAGCCGGCCACGAGGGAGCCGAGGTCAAGCGTGTAGAGCTGCTTGTCCTTGATCGTCTCGGGGACGTCGCCGCGCACGATCGCCTGCGCGAGGCCCTCGACGACGGCGGTCTTGCCGACGCCGGGCTCGCCGATCAGCACGGGGTTGTTCTTCGTGCGGCGCGAGAGGACCTGCATGACGCGTTCCATCTCATGCTCGCGCCCGATCACGGGATCGAGCTTGTTCTCGCGCGCAGCCTGAGTGAGGTTGCGACCGAACTGGTCGAGCACCACGGAACCGGCCGGGCTGCCCTCGGGCTGGCCGGCGCCGGAGCCCGCAGACGCAGCCTCCTTGCCCTGGTAGCCGGACAGGAGCTGGATGACCTGCTGACGGACGCGGTTGAGATCCGCGCCGAGCTTGACGAGCACCTGAGCCGCAACGCCTTCGCCCTCACGGATGAGGCCGAGAAGGATGTGCTCGGTGCCGATGTAGTTGTGGCCAAGCTGGAGCGCCTCGCGCAGCGAGAGCTCGAGGACCTTCTTGGCGCGCGGCGTGAACGGAATATGGCCGGACGGGGCCTGCTGGCCCTGCCCGATGATCTCCTGCACCTGCTCGCGCACACCGTCCAGGGAGATGCCCAGGGACTCGAGGGCCTTGGCGGCCACTCCTTCCCCCTCATGGATGAGGCCCAGGAGGATGTGCTCGGTGCCGATGTAGTTGTGGTTGAGCATGCGGGCCTCTTCTTGGGCCAGCACGACCACGCGGCGGGCGCGGTCTGTGAATCTCTCGAACATCGCTCGAACTCCCCGGTCTTGCTGTTGGGTGCAATGCCGTCAAAGGCGGCACTGGCGCGTAGTTCGATGCTACGTGCCGAGCGCTCGGTGCACAGCGCTGTTCGCCACAGGGTGAACGCACGGCAAACGGCCTCCGCCGCACCCGTAACCTGCCGAAACAGCAGGAAACCCGGTGCTTGGCACCGGGTTTCCGTGTGAGTCTGCGAACTCCGATCAGGCGTTGGCCTTGCGGTACGCTTCCTGAATCTCGGCCTGGATGCGGCCGCGGCTGTTCACGCCGTACCCATTGTCGCGGGCCCATTGGCGGATCTTGGCGGACTCGGAATTGCGCGAGCTGCTGCCCGAGGCCGCACGGGCCCGCGGCGCCTGGCCCAGGCGAGCCGTCGACTTGCGCGCCACGGCAACGTAATCCACGAGGGACTCGCGAAGCTTCGCTGCGTTTGCGTGGGAAAGATCGATCTCGTAGCTGGATCCGTCGAGGCCGAAACGCACGGTTTCGTCTGCAGAACCGCCGTCGAGGTCGTCAACGAGGATGATCTTGACTTTCTGTGCCACGGGCGTTCTCTCTCTGTCGGCGCTGGGGAACGGCATGCTCAAGCACTGCGCGCTGCGGTCCGAGAACAATTCGAAGATCTAACTGCCCGATCAGGCCGCCGCTATTGCACTTCCATTATGCTTCCGAGCCAGCACCTCGTCAAAACGAATCACCCAGCTGACGGGGAACTATTCCCCTCGCCGCCGCGTTCCGCTTCTCTTTCCGCTTGGGCCAGCGCTTCTCGCTCCGACTTGTCCGCGTTGAAAATCGCCCGAATCGCGAACCAGAAAATCAGGCCGACGACGATGGGCGGGAGAAGGACGGCTACGTAATCCATGTCAGTTCGCCTCGGGCTTGAGGAGGGGGAAGAGGATGGTTTCGCGGATGCCTGCCTGCGTGAAGAGCATGACGAGGCGGTCAATGCCGAGGCCGATGCCGCCCATGGGCGGGGCGCCGTATTCGAGGGCCCGGAGGAAGTCCTCGTCGAGCTGCATGGCCTCGTCGTCGCCCTCTGCGGCGAGGCGGGACTGCTCGGTGAGCCGCTCGCGCTGGATCACGGGGTCGATGAGCTCGGAAAACGCGGTTCCGCGTTCCATTCCCCCGATAATGAGGTCCCATGCCTCGATGAGGCGCGGGTCGTCGCGGTGCGGGCGCGCGAGCGGCTGCGCCGACGGCGGGTAATCGTACACAAACGTCGGATTCAGGAGCGTCGGCTCGACGATATCCCCGAAGAGCTCGATGACGGCCTTTTCGGTGGTCCACAAAGGATCCGTCTTTACGCCGAGTTTGTCACCGATCTCAAGAAGGCGTTCAAGCGGGGTCTCGGGCGTGATCTCTTCTCCGACGGCTTCCGAGAGGCCGGGGTAAACGCCGAGCCAGCGCCATTCGCCATCGAGATCGATCGTTCCCTGCGGCGTCTCGATCTGCCGGGTTCCCACGACATCCGCGACGTTGAGGATGATCTCCTTCATCCGCTCGGCCATCGTGAATTGGTCGGCGTACGCTTCGTAGCATTCGAGGGTCGTGAATTCAGGGCTGTGCGTCGAATCGACGCCCTCGTTGCGGAACACGCGCCCGATCTCGTACACGCGCTCGATTCCGCCCACCACGGAGCGCTTGAGGTACAGCTCGGTGGCAATGCGGAGCGTCATCCGCTGGTCGAACGCATTGAGGTGCGTTTCGAACGGGCGCGCTGTCGCGCCGCCGTGGATGAGGTTGAGCATGGGCGTCTCGACCTCCACGTAGCCGTGGGAATCGAGGGTGTCGCGGACCGACTTCGTGATCTTGGCCCGCGTATAGACCATCTGGCGCGCCTCCTCGCGCACGAGCAGGTCGACGTACCGCTGCCGGACGCGCGTCTCCTCGTTGAGCTCGGCGTGCAGGGTCGGGAGCGGGCGGAGGGCCTTCGACGCCATCTTCCACTCGTCGACCATGATCGAGAGCTCGCCGCGCCTCGAGGAGATCACCTCGCCGTGCACGAACACGTGGTCGCCGAGGTCCACAAGGGCCTTCCAGTCGGCGAGGCGCTCGTCGCCGACGTTCGCGAGGCTCAGCATGGCCTGGAGGCGCGTGCCGTCTCCCTCCTGGAGGGTCGCGAAGCAGAGCTTGCCCGTGTTCCGGACGAAGACGACGCGGCCGACGACGCCGACGACATCCCCCGTCGTGGAGTCCGGCTCGAGATCGGGGTACTTCGCGCGGATCTCGGCAAGCGAGTGACTGCGCTCGAGCTTGACGGGATACGGGTCTTCCCCGCTCGCGAGGAGCTTTCCGCGCTTCTCGATGCGAATGTGCATCTGCTCGCTGGCGTCGGCAGGCTCCATTCCCGGAGCGGCATTCTCTGCAGTCACAATGTTCCATTCTAACTTCAAGTCATCTGCCGGCACCCCGTGGGCTAGGCTCGTTGCATGGCGGCTTCCCAGATCCATGCCTCGACCGTCTCGACCCGCGATGGCGCGGTCCTCGAGCTCCTGACCGCACCTGCGGGCAACGGGCAGACGAAGGGCGGCGTCGTCGTCGTCCATGGATCGATGGTGACCGCGGAGCTGTACCGCGAGCTCGCGCTGCGCCTCGCCGAGGCCCTCCATGCGCCGGTCCACGTCTACAACCGCCGGGGGCGCGGGGCATCGTCGCCCCAGCCAGACGACTACTCGCTCGCGGTCGAGATCGCGGACCTCGGCGCGATCCTCGAGCACACGGGCTCGCAGGCGGTCTTCGGCCACAACTACGGCGGCTGCATCGCCCTCCACGCGGGCCGCACGCTCGACGTCACGCAGATCGCGGTCTACGACCCGATCATCTCCTTCAACGGCAGCTACAACGCCGACTGGCTCGACGACTACGAGGCGGCGCTTGGCGGCAAGGACGAGGAGAAGGCCCTCGCCGTGCTCCTCCGCGGCCTTCAGACCGCGGGGCCGATCTCGAAGCTCCCCCTCCCGATCCTCACGGTCCTCAACCGCATCGGGAGCCGGACGCAGCCGGGCAAGGTCCTCACGCGGCTCCTGCCGACGGGACCGCGCGAGATCCGCGCCGTCGTCGCCGCCGACTCGAAGGCCGGGACGTTCGACCAGCTTCCGCTCGAGACGCTCTTCCTGGTGGGCGGCGCGAGCCCCGAATACTTCGCCGAGGCCGCTGAAGAGCTCGACGGCATCCTGCCCGCCTCGGACTTCGACGTGCTCCCGAAGCTCGCGCACGACGCCCCCGAGCGCCCCGCGAAGGCCCTCGTGGACCGGCTCGCGGAGTTCTTCTCGAGCTAGCGGCCCGCCGGAGGGGGTCAGCTGGCCTTGAGCGGCATGTTGTCGATGAGGCGCACGTCCCCGACGCGGGCCGCCACGATCGCGAGCGCCTCGCCCGTGAACGGCGCCTCTCGGCAGTTGAAGGCCAGGGGCTCGAGGGTGTCGGGATCGACGACGTCGAAATAGTCGAGTTCGACGCCGGGCTGGGACTCGATGAGGGCGACGGCGTCGTCCGGCTCGAGCGGCTCGTGGGCCGTTGCCCGGGCGTCGACGAGGCGGAGCGCGCGGGAGAGGACGAGCGCCGCCCTGCGCTCCTCGTCGCTCAGGAACTGGTTGCGGCTCGACAGGGCGAGGCCATCCTCGGCGCGGACGATCGGGACCCCGACGACGTCGACCGGGAAGTCGAGGTCCTTGACCATGCGCCGCACGATCGCGAGCTGCTGGGCGTCCTTCTGGCCGAAGTACGCGCGGAACGCGGCAGGCTGGCCCGCGACGGGGCCTGGCAGTGCGAGGTGGAAGAGCTTCGCGACGACCGTGAGCACTCCGTCGAAATGCCCCGGGCGGGAGGCGCCCTCCCACTTCTCGGCGAGCGGGCCTGCCGTCACGCGGACGAGCGGGTCCCCGCCCGGGTACATCTCCTCGACGCTCGGCGCGAAGACGAGGTCGACGCCGATCTCGTCGAGGAGCGACGCATCGGCATCGAGGGTGCGAGGGTAGCGCTCGAGGTCTTTGGGGTCGCCGAACTGGAGGGGGTTGACGAAGATGCTCGCGACGACGACGTCGTTCGCCGCGACTGCGGCTTCGGCCAGTCGACGGTGGCCGTCGTGGAGGGCGCCCATGGTGGGGACCAGGCCGAGCGAGGCCCTGGGGGCTGGGGGGTCGACGAGCCCGAGCGAGGGCACGCCACCGCGCCGCCCCGCGTGCTCGCCGAGCAGGCGCGCGACCTCGGAGCGCAGCTCGGCCTTCGTGTGCACGACGGTGAGGGGCATCTACGGTTCCTTTCGTGCGGTCGGTTCCGCCCCGCCGTCGTCCTCGCGCGGTTCGAGCGCGGCCTCGAGCCGTCGGCGCACGTCCGGCCCGTAGAGCCCGCGACGCTCCGCCCGGCGGGCGGTCGCGAGGGCCATGGCCCGGTAGGCGTCGAGGATGTCGGCGGCGCCCGCGCCCGGCCCGGGGGCGGCGAGCTCGGAGAGGGTCTCGACGTGCGCGGCCACGGTGCCCACGTCCCCGCGCGCGACCGGGCCCGTGAGCGCCGACTCTCCGGCCGCGAGCGCGTTCTCGAGCGATGCGCGCAGGAGCGGGCCGAGCAGGCGGTCGGGCTCGTCGACGCCGATGCGCGCGAGGATCTCCGCAGCCTGAGCCGCGATCGTCACGAGATGGTTCGAGCCGTGGGCGAGGGCGGCGTGATAGGCCACGCGGTCCGCCTCCGCGATGACGACGGGCTCCGCGCCCATCTCGACGACGAGGGCCTGGGCGATCGGCAGCATGGCCGGATCCGCGGTCACGCCGAAGCGGCAGTCCATGAGCCGCCCGAGGTCGAGGCTCATGCCTGTGAACGTCATGGCGGGGTGGAGCGCGAGCGGGATCGCGCCCACCGCGCGCACGGGGGCGAGGACGCCCACGCCGTGCCGGCCCGAGGTGTGCGCGACGAGTTGGCCGGGCTGCCACGCGCCGAGCTTCGCGAGGCCCTCGACAAGCGGGCCGAGGGCGTCGTCCGGGACGGCGAGGAGCACGAGCTCGGAACGCTCCACGACGTCCGGGATCTCGAGGATCGGCACCCCCGGGAGGAGCATCTCCGCGCGCTCCCGGCTCGCCTCCGAGACCGCGGAGACGCCGACGACGGCGTGCTCGGCTGCGCGCAGCGCCGCACCGAGCACTGCGCCCACCCGGCCGGCCCCGATGATCCCGACGCCGAGGCGCCCCGGGCGCGTCACGCCGTCGTCCTTTCGGGAAGCCTCGTCCTCAGGGAGAGGCGGGCCCGCGCGAGGAGGATTTCACGCATAGCCGCCCTCGGCGTCGCCCGCGCGGTTGGGACCGGCCTCGCGGCCGTCCTTCGGCTCCTCGCCGTCCTCGGGAGGGACGCGGCAGAAGCGCTCGACGAGCAGGCCGATCGCCACCATGATGACGCCGCCGCCCATCATCGCGATCGCCTGGAGGATCACAGGGCTCGTCGAGCGCACGGCCCAGACGGGGAGCTGATCGGCGAGGACCCCAGCGTGCCAGCCCAGCAGCACGGCGCCCGCATACGCGCACGCGTGCGCGAGGACGAGCGTGCGCGCCGCAAAGATCGGGTCGATCATGCGAGTGCGCTTCTCGCTGTTCCGCCAGCGCAGCACACGGATGCCGAGCGCGAGCGTGAACACGGCGATGACTGCCATGCTGCCGAGCGCGCTGTAGGGCAGGACCGGCGTCGTTCCCGACGAGCGGTCGGCGAGCTCGGTCGCCGCGAAGCCCGCGAGGCCGAGGACGATGCCGATGACGGCGAGGATCGTGAGGCGGAGCGGCTTCACGGCTGCCCCTCGTCGAGCAGGTCGTAGCCTTCCACGCCGTCGGCGTCCGCGCAGTCCTCGAGGAGCTCGACGATCGGATGCCCCTCGAGCACGGCCGTCGGATCGATGAGGAGCCACGGGTACAGCACGAAGGCGCGCTCCGCCGCGCGCGGGTGCGGGAGCGTGAGGACCGGATCGTCCTGGCTGAGCGTGTTGTACGTGATGATGTCGATATCGAGCGTGCGCGGGCCCCAGCGAACCTCGCGCGTGCGGTGGTGCTTGGCCTCGACCGCATGGCAGTGCGCGAGCAGCTCGTACGGGCCGAGGCTCGTCTGCACGATGACGACCATGTTGAGGAAGTCCGGCTGCCCCTCCGGGCCGCCCACGGCCTTCGTCTGCACAACCGGCGAGACGTCGACAAGGCGCACCTCGGGCCGGTCCACGAGGTCCGAGATCGCCTCGGCGAGGGTCTCGGCCCGGGCCCCGAGGTTGCTCCCGAGGGCGAGGACGGCGCGCGTGTACTCGGAGCGGCTCGCCGGCACTTCG
This sequence comes from Sinomonas terricola, assembly GCF_034931225.1. Classification (NCBI taxonomy): domain Bacteria; kingdom Bacillati; phylum Actinomycetota; class Actinomycetes; order Micrococcales; family Micrococcaceae; genus Sinomonas; species Sinomonas terricola. The sequence continues at coordinate 78,107 of NZ_JAYGGQ010000005.1, read as the reverse complement.
TCGGTCAAGGGGACTGCGCTCATGCCTGGCGTCCCCGGAAGACCGTGACGGCGACGTCGTCGAACGGGACCTCGATGGGAGCCTTGGGCTTGTGGACCGTGATCTCGGCCGCGTCGATCGCGGCGAACTCGCCGAGGACCATCTCGGCGATCCGGACGGCAAGCGTCTCGATGAGGTTCACCGGATCACCCTCGATGATCTCCGTGATCCGCTCCGCGATCTCCGCATAGCTCGCCGTGTGCGCGAGGTCGTCGCTGGCGGCCGCCCGCGCGAAATCGCTGTGGAGGATCGCGTCGACGACGAACGTCTGCCCGTCGCGGCGCTCGAAGTCGAGGACGCCGTGATGGCCGACGGCGGAGACGCCCCGGAGTGTGATGAGATCGACTCGGGTGCCCACTCGCCAGCCCTCAGCCCCTCGCCCGGGCGACGACCTTGACGGCGTCGAGGTTCGAGGCGACGTCGTGCACGCGGACGCCCCACACGCCCTTCGCGACGGTGAGCGCCGTGATCGCCGCCGTCGCCGCGTCGCGCTGCTCGAACGGGGCCGCCTTGCCCGCCGTCGTGAGGAGCTCGCCCAGGAAGCGCTTGCGGGAGGCGCCGACGAGGACCTTGTGGCCGAGGCCGAGGAAGCGCTCGATCCCTGCAATAAGGGTCCAGTTGTGCTCGGCCCTCTTCGCGAAGCCCAGGCCCGGGTCGAGGATGATCTTGCCGTCCTCGACGCCGGCCTCGCGCAGGCGGTCGCGCACCGTCGCTGTTTCGGCGAGCACGTCTCCGAGAACGTCGGCATACGTCGCGAGCTCGTCCATGTGGCGGGACGTGCCGCGATTGTGCATGAGGATGTAGTACGCGCCGCGCTCGGCGACGAGATCGATCATGTCCTGGCTCACCGTGAGGCCCGAGACGTCGTTGACGATGAGCGCGCCCGCGTCGAGCGCCTTGGCCGCCGTGCTCGCGCGGCGCGTGTCCACGGACACGAGGGCGCCGGCCTTCACGAGCGCCTCGATCACCGGGAGCACGCGGCGCTGCTCCTCGTCCTCGGGCACCTCCTCGGCCCCCGGGCGCGTCGACTCCCCGCCGACGTCGATGATGTCCGCGCCGCCGTAGAACATCCGCAGTCCTGCGGCGATCGCGGAATCCGCCGTGGCGTGCTGGCCGCCGTCGCTGAACGAATCCGGCGTGACGTTGAGGATGCCCATGACGACCGCACGGTCCGTCGGGAGAGACTCGAACGTGGCCCTCGGGCGAGGCTTGCGGAGAACGGGGAGCGGGGAGGTGTTGGGCCCGGTCCCGGGCGCTGCGGCGAGGGTGTCCATGGTCTACCTTCCGAGAATGAGGCTCATGGCCTCAGCGCGGGTTGCGGGGTCGTGCAATTGCCCACGCACGGCGCTCGTGACGGTCTTCGCGCCGGGCTTGCGGACCCCGCGCATCGACATGCACATGTGCTCGCACTCGACGACGACGATCACGCCGCGCGGCTTCAGGTGCTCCACGAGGGCCTCGGCGACGTCCGTCGTCAGGCGCTCCTGGACCTGCGGGCGGCGGGCATAGATGTCGACGAGCCGCGCGAGCTTGCTCAGACCCGTGACGCGCCCATCGTGCGAGGGGATGTACCCGACGTGGGCGACACCGTGGAACGGGACGAGATGGTGCTCGCATGTCGAGTAGAACGGGATGTCCTTGACGAGAACGAGCTCCTCGTGGTCGAGGTCGAAGGTCACGCCGAGGACGTCCTCAGGTGTCTGGTGGAGGCCTGCGAAAGTCTCGGCGAAGGCACGCGCCACTCGCTTGGGAGTGTCGCGGAGGCCGCTGCGGTCGGGGTCTTCCCCGACCGCGATGAGGATCTCCCGAACGGCTGCTTCGATCCGCTCAAGGTCCATGGCGGTGTCGAGGCCGTCGGCGGCGGCTACGTCGTCGTCGTCAATGTGGGTCACGGCATGATCCTAGCGGGGGCACCTCACGCGCCGGGCAGCGAGTCGCCAGCGTGACCGTCGTGCGAGGTCCCTGCGCCGCCCGAGAAGTCCTGCTCCCCGCCCGCGTGGACATGCGGATGCTGGGTGTCGAGGGGCTGGTTCCGGCGGGCGGCCGCGGCCTCCTCCTGGGCCTTGCGCTCGGCCTCGGTGGCCTCGTCATGGTCCTGCCGGGACTTCACTTCGCGGGCCTCCCGCTCGCGGCGCTCGTTCTCCGTCTCGACCGGCGGGATGTTCTGCACCGGGCGGGACTCCTTGGAGAGCCACACCTCGCGGAAGTCGCGCTTGCGGATGTCCTTGAAGATGTCCGCGATCTCGCGCTGGTTGAGCGTCTCGTGCTCGAGGAGCTGGGCCGCGAGGCGGTCGAGGACGTCGCGGTTGTCCGTAAGGATCGCGTAGGCCTCGTCGTGGGCCTGGTCCATGAGCCGACGCACTTCTTCATCGACGACATACGCGACCTGGTCCGAGTAGTTGCGCTCGTGGGCCGCGTCGCGGCCTAGGAACGGCTCGCCGCCGCCCTGCCCGAGCTTGACGGCGCCAACGCGCTCGCTCATGCCGTACTGCGTGACCATCATGCGGGCCGTCGAGGTGGCCTTCTCGATGTCGTTCGACGCACCCGTTGACGGGTCGTGGAACACGATCTCCTCGGCGACACGGCCGCCCATCGCGTAGGCGAGCTGGTCGAGGAGCTCGTTGCGCGTCACGGAATACTTGTCCGCTTCGGGAACGACCATCGTGTAGCCGAGGGCCCGGCCACGCGGGAGGATCGTGATCTTCGTGACCGGCGCGGAGTTCCGGAGCGCGGCCGCCACGAGGGCGTGGCCGCCCTCGTGGTACGCCGTGATCTTGCGCTCGAGGTCCTTCATGACGCGGCTGCGCTTCTGCGGCCCGGCCATGACGCGGTCGATGGCCTCGTCGAGCGCTCGATCGTCGATGAGCTGGGCGTTCGAACGGGCCGTGAGGAGGGCGGCCTCGTTGAGGACGTTCGCGAGGTCCGCACCCGTGTAGCCGGGCGTCTTCTTCGCGACGGCCTTGAGGTCCACGTTGCTCGCCATGGGCTTGCCCTTGGCGTGGACGCTGAGGATCTGTTCACGGCCCACGAGATCCGGGGCCTCAACCGGGATCTGGCGGTCGAAGCGTCCCGGACGCAGAAGCGCCGGGTCGAGGACGTCGGGGCGGTTCGTCGCCGCGATGAGGATGACGTTCGTCTTGACGTCGAAGCCGTCCATCTCGACGAGGAGCTGATTGAGCGTCTGCTCGCGCTCGTCGTTGCCGCCGCCGATGCCCGCGCCGCGGTGACGGCCGACGGCGTCGATCTCGTCGACGAACACGATCGACGGCGCGTTGGACTTGGCCTGCTCGAAGAGGTCGCGGACACGGGACGCGCCGACGCCGACGAACATCTCGACGAAGTCAGAACCGGAGATCGAGAAGAACGGCACGCCCGCCTCGCCCGCGACGGCGCGCGCGAGCAGGGTCTTGCCGGTACCGGGAGGGCCGTAGAGGAGGACGCCCTTCGGGATCTTCGCGCCGACGGCCTGGAACTTGCCCGGCTCCTGGAGGAACTCCTTGATCTCGTGGAGTTCCTCGACCGCTTCCTCCGCGCCCGCGACGTCGACGAAGGTCACCTGGGGCATGTCCTTCGTGATCATCTTCGCGCGCGACTTGCCGAACTTCATGACCTGGGAGCCGCCGCCCTGCATGCGCGAGAGCAGGAACCAGAACAGGGCGCCGAGCAGGAGGACGGGAATGATGAGGGAGAGGATCGAGCCGAACCAGTTGTTGCCGGTCGGGACGTCGTTGTAGCCGTGCGTGAGGTTCGCGTTCTCGACGGCCTGGACCACCTCGTTGCCGCGCGGATCCACGTAGTAGAACTGGACGTTCTTGCCCTTGTTCTGCCCGTTGTCGACGTAGTTGTCCTTGAGGACCATGTCGACACGCTCTTCGCCGTTGTAGATCTTCGCGGAATCGACCTTGCCGTCCTTGAGGAGCTGGAGGCCGACCTGCGTATCGATCGTCGCGCTTCCACCGGGAGCCAACGTGCCGAAGGCAATGAGAAGAAGAGCGATCACGACGAGGATCCAGATCCCCGGACCCTTGACGAAGCTTTTGACGTTCATGAAATCGGGGCCAAGCCCCGTCCCTTCTGTTGTGCCGCGGCGCCGGTGGCGCTGAGTTCCCCGCTGTATGCACCCAGGTTCTGCCGCCCGGCAGGCTCCTGCTGGCGAGCAGTACCGCAACAAGCTATACCGTTCGGACAGCATCACGCACAGTCGAAGTCAAAAGTTCCCCCGAGGCGTGTGCGCCGAGGGCGAACGCGTCATCCAGCGGCTCAGATCCGGGCCCGTTGGGCCCGTCTGCGGCAGGCGGGCATGACGTGTTCCGACCCATTATGTTGCAGCAACCCATTGACTTGTTGCAGAAACGATGTCAGTCTTGTGAAATCAAGCTCACGTGACCCCGGACACATTGACCGGACACGACCAGCCGCACAAGCACGACCAGCCGCACAAGGAGGTGGGGAATGACGACGATCGCCGACATCGCGAGGGCTGCAGGCGTCTCCAAGTCGACCGTCTCGAGGTCGTTCACCCGTCCTGACTCGGTCAACGAAGAGACCCGGGACCGCATCCTCGCCGTCGCATCCGAGATGGGCTACACCCCTGCCCCCGTGAAGGCCGAGACCACGGGAACCATCGCGCTGTTCATCCCGGACATCGCGAACCCGTACTACCCACCCCTCGTCAAGGCAATCCAGTCGGCCTGCCGCCGCCAATCACTCTCGCTGCTCATCGTGGACGGCGAGGACGATCCGGAGGCGGACGCCGAGGAGCTCGAGCGAATCATCGGGCGCGTCGACGGCGCGATCGTCTTCGCACCGCGCATGGACACCGAGCGGCTCCGGGCACTCGACGCCGTCTCGCCCGTCGTCCTCATCAACCACGTCGCGGAGGGGCTGCCCGCCGTCGTCCTCTCGGCACCGGAGGGCGCACGTCAGGCGGTAGAACACCTCGCGGCCCTGGGCCACCGGCGCATCGCCTACCTGGCGAGCTACGAGGACAACTACTCAAGCCGGGTCCGCCTCGCTGCCGCCGAGGAAGCCGCGGACCACCTCGACTGCACGCTCGTGGTCCTCACCCACTCCGAGCCCACGTACGCGGCGGGCGTCCGGGCGGGAGACCTTGTGCTCGCCGAGAACGTCACCGCCGTCATCGCCCACAACGACCTCATGGCCTTCGGCTGCATCAACCGCCTCGCCGACCGCGGGGTCCAGGTGGGCGAGGACATGAGCGTCATCGGCTTCGACGACACGTGGCTCGCTTCGACCACGCGCCCGGGCCTCACGACCGTCAACACCCCCTACGAGCGCGGAGGCGCCGTCGCCCTCCGCCTCCTCACCGAGCGCATCGCGGACCCGGCCCGCCCGGCCAACACGGTGCATCTCTCGGGGGACCTCATCGTCCGTGCCAGCACCGCGCCGTCGAAGGTCCCCGTCAGCTGACGCCACCGGCGTAAGCCCTCCGCGCCAGCTTTACCGTTCGCCCACCCATACCATTCGCCCACCCGCACCGCCCTTACCATTCGCCCAAAGAGGAGCCATGGCCAAGTTCACCGGCATCGCCGACCCCGACATCTCAACGCCCCAAGAGCAGGAGCGCCGCCTCCGGCGCGCCAAGAAGGCGGCCCTCGCCGCGTTCCTCGGCGGCGCCCTCGAGTACTACGACTTCTTCGTGTATGCCACGGCGGCGTCGCTCGTGTTCTCGAAGATCTTCTTCCCGTCCGGCAACCCGACGATCGCCCTCATCTCCTCGTTCGCGACGTTCGGCGTCGCGTACGTCGCGAGGCCGTTCGGCGCGATTGTCTTCGGCCACCTCGGCGACCGGATCGGCCGCAAGAACACCCTCGTCCTCACGCTCGTCCTCATGGGCGGCGCGACGTTCCTCATCGGCGTCCTCCCGGACTTCCACGCCGCGGGCTACCTCGCCCCCGTCCTCCTCGTGGTGCTGCGCCTTCTCCAGGGCCTCTCGGCCGGCGCGGAGACGGCAGGGGCGTCGGCGCTGACCATGGAAGAATCGCCGGTCGGGCGCCGCGCGTTCTTCCCCTCGTTCGCCATGAGCGGCATCTCGGCCGGCATCGTGCTCGCCTCGCTCGTGTTCCTCCCGGTCTCGGCGATGAGCGACGCCGACAAGCTCTCGTGGGGCTGGCGCATCCCGTTCTGGAGCTCCCTCATCGTGCTCATCGTCGCTTACCTCGTGCGCCGCTCGCTCGAGGAGCCCGAGGTCTTCGAGGAGAAGGCCCAGCACCACGACCTCGTGAAGCTTCCGTTCGTCGACATGTTCCGCACGCACACGCCGCAGTTCTTCCAGGTCGCGCTCATGTCCTTCGAGACGGTCACGAACACGTTCATGCAGTCGTTCGGCATCGCCTACGCGGTGGCCGTGGGAGTCCCGGCGCCCACGATGCTGTGGGTGAGCGCACTCGGCAACGTCGTGGCGATCGCCACGCAGCCGTTCGCCGCGTTCCTCGCCGACAGGTTCGGCCGCAAGCCGCTCTTCATCAGCGGCGTGATCGGCTCCGGCGCGCTCATCTTCGTGTACTTCTCGTCGATCTCGACGCAGAACATCCCGCTCATCTTCCTGACGAGCACCCTCATCACGGCCGGCACGTACGCGATGTCGAACGCGATCTACCCCGCGTGGTTCGCGGAGCTGTTCAACGTGCGCGTCCGGTACTCGGGCATGGCGATCGGTCTGCAGATCGGCATCCTCTGCGCGGGCTTCACGCCGCTTCTCGGCACCGCGCTCGTCAACGGCGTGCCCGCGAACTGGGGCCCTGCGGCCTGGATCGTCGCCGGCTCGTCGGTGCTCGCCATCATCGGCGCCTTGTGGGCCCGCGAGACGTTCCGCACGCCGATCCACGAACTCGGCAACAAGGTGCACGGCTCGAAGTAGCAGGTGGCCACGCGTGGGGCGACATCTGGCCACGCGTGGGGCGACATCTGGCCACGCGTCCTCATCGGACGCGTGGCCAGATCTCGCCGGACGCCGGGCCTACGGGATGTCGAGGATCTCGCTCCGGATGAGGAACCGCTTCCCCTCCGGCGCCTCGAGCGAGAACCCGCTCCCGCGGCCCACCACCACATCGACCGTCAGGTGCGTGTGCGACCAGTACGCGAACTGCTCCCTCGACATCCAGAAGCCAAGCTCGCCCCGCCCGGGGAGGTCGAAGACGCCGAGGAGGACGTCGGCGTCGCCCGTCAAGAACTCCCCCGCCGGGTAGCACATGGGCGCCGAGCCGTCGCAGCAGCCGCCCGACTGATGGAACATGAGCGGACCGTGACGTTCCCAGAGAGCGTCAAGGAGCGCCGCGGCCGGCTCGGTCAGCGCGACCCGGGAGAAGTCCTCCCCCGGGCGCACCGGCCGGGCGTCGAGCGCTGACGCGGGCTGCGTGTCCATCAGTACTTGATGACCACGCGGCCGTCGATCTTCGCGTGGTGCATCTCGTCGAACACCTGGTTGATCTCCCCGAGGTCGCGCGTGTGGTACGTCGGGTGGATGAGGCCGCGGGCGTAGAAGTCGAGGGCCTCGACCATGTCCTGCCGCGTGCCGACGATCGAGCCGCGGATCGTGAGGCCCTTGAGCACGATGTCGAAGATCGGCGCCGGGAAGTCCCCAGGCGGGAGGCCATTGAAGACGATCGTGCCGCCGCGGCGGGTCATCCCGATCGCCTGCCCGAACGCGGCCGGGTGGACAGCGGTGACGAGGACGCCGTGCACGCCGCCCGTTGCGGCTTGAATGGCCGACGCCGGGTCCTCGGCGAACGCGTTGACCGTCACCTCGGCGCCGTGCTTGCGGGCGAGGGCGAGCTTCTCGTCGGCGACGTCGACGGCGGCGACCCGCATGCCCATCGCGACGGCGTACTGAACGGCGATGTGCCCGAGCCCGCCGATGCCGGAGATCACCACCCACTCCCCCGGCCGGACCTCGGTCTGCTTGAGCCCCTTGTACACCGTGACGCCGGCGCACAGGACGGGCGCGATCTCGTACGGATCGGAGCCCTCGGGGATTCGCGCCGCGAACTTAGCGTCGACGAGCATGTACTCCCCGAACGAGCCGTCCACGCTGTATCCGCCGTTCTGCTGGGACTCGCACAGAGTCTCCCAGCCTGTCCGGCAGAACTCGCACGTGCCACACGCGCTCCAGAGCCACGCGTTGCCGATGAGGTCGCCGACCGCGAGATCGCTCACGCCTTCTCCGAGTGCGACGACCGTCCCGACGCCCTCGTGCCCCGGAACGAGTGGCAGCTTGGGCTTGACAGGCCAGTCACCCTGCGCCGCGTGGAGGTCGGTGTGACAGACGCCGCTCGCGATGAGCTTCACGAGGACTTGGCCCGGACCGGGCGTGGGGATTTCGAGTTCGTCGACGCTGAGCTCCTGGTCGAAGGCGTGGACGACGGCGGCTTTGAAGGTGGTCATGGTCATGCTCCTTTGCATTGATTCCGGTGAGGCAGGAGAAGGCGACACGGACGACGGCGGTGCGCGCCGCCGTCGTCCGTCTTGCCCAGGTTTGGGGCTGGGCGGGGTTTAGAAGAAGCCCAGCTTGTTCTCGCTGTAGCTGACCAGGAGGTTCTTGGTCTGCTGGTAGTGCTCGAGCATCATGAGGTGCGTCTCGCGGCCGATGCCGGAGGACTTGTAGCCGCCGAACGCCGCGTGCGCGGGGTAGGCGTGGTAGTTGTTCACCCACACGCGCCCGGCCTGGATCTCGCGCCCGGCCCGGTAGGCGGTGTTGCCGTTGCGGCTCCAGACCCCGGCGCCGAGGCCGTAGAGGGTGTCGTTGGCGATCTCGAGCGCCTCCTCGTAGTCGGCGAACTTCGCGACGGAAACGACGGGCCCGAAGATCTCCTCCTGGAAGATGCGCATGGTGTTGTTGCCCTCGAAGATGGTCGGCTCGACGTAGAAGCCGCCCGCGAGCTCGCCGGGGAGCTCGGCGCGCTTGCCGCCGGTGAGGACCTTCGCGCCCTCGGCCTTGCCGATCTCGATGTAGGAGAGGATCTTCTCGAGCTGGTCGTTGGAGGCCTGGGCGCCGATCATCGTCTCGGTGTCGAGCGGGTTGCCCTGCTTGATCTTCTTGGTGCGCTCGACGACGTCACCGACGAACTTCTCGTAGATCCCCTCCTGGATCAGGGCGCGCGACGGGCACGTGCACACCTCGCCCTGGTTGAGCGCGAAGAGCGTGAAGCCCTCCTGGGCCTTGTCGTAGAACGGGTCGTCGGCGGCGGCGATGTCGTCGAAGAAGATGTTCGGGCTCTTGCCGCCGAGCTCGAGCGTGACCGGGATGAGGTTCTGCGAGGCGTACTGCATGATGAGCCGGCCCGTGGTCGTCTCGCCGGTGAACGCGATCTTGCGGATGCGCGGGCTCGACGCGAGCGGCTTGCCAGCCTCGACGCCGAAGCCGTTGACGATGTTCAGCACGCCTGCGGGGAGCAGATCCTGGATGAGCTCCGCGAGGACGAGCACGCTCGCCGGGGTCTGCTCCGCGGGCTTGAGGACGACGGCGTTGCCCGCCGCGAGCGCGGGGGCCAGCTTCCACGTGGCCATGAGGAGCGGGAAGTTCCACGGGATGATCTGCCCGACCACGCCGAGCGGCTCGTGGAAGTGGTACGCCGTCGTCGTCTCGTCGATCTGGGAGAGCGAGCCCTCCTGGGCGCGGATTGCGCCGGCGTAATAGCGGAAGTGGTCGACGGCGAGCGGCAGGTCCGCGGCGAGCGTCTCGCGGACGGGCTTGCCGTTGTCCCACGTCTCGGCGACGGCGAGCAGCTCGAGGTTCTCCTCGATCCGGTCGGCGATGCGGTGCAGGACGAGGGCGCGCTCGGCCGCGGAGGTCTTGCCCCAGCCGGGGGCGGCCTTGTGCGCGGCGTCGAGGGCGAGCTCGATGTCTGCGGCCTGCGAGCGCGGGATCTCACAGAACACCTTCCCGGTGACCGGCGTGATGTTCTCGAAGTACTTCCCGCCGACGGGGGCCACCCACTCGCCGCCGATGAAGTTCTCGTACCGGTCCTTGAAGGTGACCTTGCTGCCCTCGGTTCCGGGGAATGCGTAGACGGTCATGGCGAAACTCCTTTGTCTCTGGATCCCCTTCACGGGGGGCCGGTGGTGCCGGCGACTGGCTTGAGCGTAGGAGTGGGTGGGTTGCGGCTTGGTTGCAACGGTGTGGCGCGGGTCACAGCGGACGATGGCCGCGGCGAGGGGTCCTGTGGCCTCCCGCCCGAGACGCCATTCCGTGTACAGTGTGTTCACACGTACTGTACACAAGGGGGGCTCATGCGCAGGGCAACCATCATCCTGACCTTCCCGATCCTCGCTCTGCTCACCCAGCCGGGTCTTCTTCGGGCTCGTCGCGCTGTACTGCCGGACGCTCGCACTACTCGTGTCCGAAGTGCCGCCGCCGGCGCGAGCGGGCACGCCACGCTCGGTCTGGCTCATGTTCGCCGTCCCGTTCAACTTCGCCGAGGACTTCTTCATCGTCGCCGCCGTCGACCGCAGCCTGCGAGCGGACGGGAGGGCCGCCAGCCGCAGCCGAAAACTGTGGGCTGCTACGGGCCACGCGTGGTGCGGCCTCCAGATCGCGTCGCTCCTACCGGGTCCGATTGGGGTGGCCTCAGGCGTCCTCGCCCTGCTCGTGTGGGCCGCGAACTGGACACACTCGTCCCGACTCCGGCGCCAGCTCGCCGCCCCTGTTCCTGCATTGTCAAAGGAGGTCTGAATTGCCGCTCCCACGCTTCGAGAGGCTTCCCGAGACGGAGAAGGAGAGGATTCTCGCGATCGCGAGACACCATTTCGCCGAGAACGGGTTCGACGGCGCATCGCTCAACGGGATCGCGGCGGCGGCACAGCTCTCCCGCTCGGCCTTCTACAACTACTTCGACGGGAAGGAGGACCTGTTCGCGAGTGTGAATGCAGAACTCCTCACCCGCCTCGCCGACACCATCGGCCCATGGAAGCCGGCCGAGGACGCCGACAGCCTGTGGAGGACCTTCGCCGCGACGCACGAGAGGCTCGCGGCATCCCTCGCCGAGAACCCCGACGATCGGGCACTTCTTGCGGGCCTCGCTTCCTCTCCGGAGCTCAAGCGCTGGATCCATGACGCGTTCAAGAACGCCCTCGACCTCGGGCTAGTCGACACGACCCCTGGCCGCGCACTGCTCGAGGCGGCCACTGTCGGGGTCATCTCGGCCGCCGACGCCGCGGAACTCGCTGATCCCGGCAGCGTCACGGCAGCCGACCTCAAGGGCGTGCTGACACGGCTGTGGGCGAAACAGCCTTGAGGGATGGATTGCGTGCGGAACACCTCTCGACCTGTTGACAAGACCGAACGCGGGGCGCGCAATGGTGGCTGACACCACGTCGCACCCCACGAGGTGCAGTCGGCATGCCCACAGCACGCTGGCATCCACAGGATGAACCGGAGGTAAGAACAATGGGATCGCTAGCATTTCCCTCCCCTGTCATTCCCGGCAAGGAGGCCGCACCCGCGGAAATGGGCGCGAGATTGGCCGAGCATCCGGGGCTGCAGGACTTCCTGGCCAACAGCACGGTCAGCCTTGCCCGCGTGTACCAAATGACGACACCCATGGGGGACGTGGTCACGACGTATCAGGAAGCCGAGTCGATGGAGCGGGCCTTCGAGAACCAGGCGAACGACGCTTCGGAAGTGGCACAACTCCTGCGGGACCACGTCAAGAACGCCCACGGAATCGACATCGCAACGCAACCGCCGCCAGCGGCCGAGCAGTGGCTGGAGTTCTCGGAGCCAGCCGGTTCACGGCATCCCGGCCTCGGGTTCTCGGCGCCGATCCTGCCGGGGAAGACAGAGCAGCTCCGCAGCCTCGGCGGCGAGACAGCCGGGGCCAGAAAGGCGGAGTGGGAAACCCTCAACCGCGACAATGGCGTGACGCTCCACCGGGCGTACATCATTTCGACTCCGATGGGCGACTTTGCGAGCGTCTACTTCGAGGCGCCCGACCCGGCCGAGGCCAACCGGCGGTTCGCGGCGGACGCTTCCGATTTCGGCATGTACTTCAAGAAGACCGTGGCTGACGCTTTCGGGATCGACTTCAACCAGCCCTTGCCTCCCGTCAGAACCGTCTTCGAGGCAGTGCGGACCAAGGAGACCGCCTGAACCAGGCCCGCTCTAGGCCGGCCGCACCGGACGCCTACAGCACCGAGGCGTCCTCGCGGTCGTGGTCGCTTGAGTCCCAGCCTTTGCGCTGGAGCCGTTCGACGCCGTCGAGCATCAGGTCGATCCCGAACTCGAACTCGAACTCGTCGTCGCAGCCGGACCCCACGACGCTGTTCGGATCGTGGGGGCGGCTCATCGCGACGGCGGCGATCCCGGGGAACGCTGCCATCATGTACGCCGCCTGTTCGGGCGTGAGATCGGCCGGCGCCGTGGGCGCCGTCTCGTGCAGCTCTTGCGTGAATCCGAAGATCCTGCTGCCGAGCGCATGCATGACGTGGTGCACCAGGTCCGCAGAGAGGCCCCCCGCGAGGAAAGTGCGGATCACCGAGTCGGTGTAGGCGAGGATCACGGGTGTCGGGGCGGCCTGTGCTTCCATGACGCGCCGCGCCCACGGGTGCCGCAGCATGACCGTCCGGGCGGAGAGGATCCGGCGTCGAACGGCGGCTTTCCAGTCGGAATCTCCCATGGCCGGCTCGATCTCGCCCACGACGACGTCGATCATCCCGTCGAGGAGCTCCTCCTTGTTGGCCACGTGCTTGTAGAGGGCCATCGGCACCACGCCGAGGGTCTGCGAGAGCTTGCGCATGCTGATGGCCTCGAGTCCCGCCTCGTCGGCGAGGGCGACGGCGGCCCGAAGCACTCGGTCACGGCTGAGCGGCTGCCGCTGCCCGCCGTCGTCCGCCTTCGCCACAACCAGCTCCCTTGAACCTGCAACACCGTGATTGACAAGTGTACGACGTACACCTATCGTCGGTCCATGAGAGGTGTACGCCGTACACCTGCCGAGAAAAAGGGAACGGAATTCTCATGGCCACCACGCGACGCAGTGCGATCGTCATCGGAGCGCTCTACCTCACCACCCACGTCACGTCGGTCGCGGGACTCGCGCTCTACGGCCCCGTGCTCACGAGCACCGCGTACGCCGACTATCTGGCGGGCCCGGGCGCGAGCGCGCGAGCTCTCGTCGGGGGATTCCTCGAAGTGGTCCTCAGCCTCGCGATCGTCGGCACAGGCGTCGCGTTCTATCCCGTCATCAGGCGGTTCAACGAGGGCAAGGCCCTCGGCTACGCGGGGCTGCGCACGCTGGAGGCCGCCGTGATCGCCGTCGGCATCACACCGCTCATGGCGGCGGTGACTCTGGTCCAGTCCGGCGGCGTCGGGGACGCCGCGTTGATCCAGGCCCTCGCATCGTTCCACAACTGGACGTTCCTGATCGGGCCGAGCTTCGTCTGCGGCGTCAACACCGTGGTGCTCGCAACCGTCCTGTTCCGCTCCCGCCTCGTGCCGCGCTTCATCCCGGCCCTCGGGCTCGTGGGCGGCCCGCTGGTCTTCGTCTCCGGACTCGCGCAGATGTTCGGGGCGCTCCCCCAGGCTTCGACAGCGGCCGCCCTCGCGGCGATTCCCGTCTTCGCGTGGGAGGTCAGCCTGGCCCTGTATCTGGTGTTCCGCGGATTCCGGGAGTTCCGGGATGCGCCTCAGCGCTCAACCTCCGCCCGGACCATCGCCGCGCAGGCCTGAGAGAGAGGCAAGCGCCTACTCGGGCGGGATGTTCTGGTTCACGTGGAAGAGGTTCTCCGGATCCCAGCGCCGCTTGAGCTCGACGAGCCGCTTGTACTTCTCCTCGCCGTACGCCTGGAGAACCCGCCCGGCGCCCTCCTCTCCGAGGAAGTTCACGTAGACCCCGCTCGCGAGGCGGTGCAGCTCGGTCCACAAGGCGCGGGTCCAGCCGATGTGGCCGTCGCCGTCGCCCTCATCCCAGCGCGTGTTGATGTTGAGCAGTATCTCGGCGCCGCGGTTGCCGTAGGCGCTGAAGTCCTCGGGAGTGCGGGCGAGGGCACCGCCGAGGGTGGCGAGCTTGATGTCGGAGAGCGGCGACGTGAAATGGGCGGCCGCGTCGACGAGGCCCGCGATTGCGGCGTCGTCGAGCTTCGTGAGGTAGTCCGCCTTCCAGTAGTTCTGCGCGCCCGGCGCCCAGTAGCGGTCTTGGGAGGACTGCTGGGCGACGTACGGCTTGGGACCCACGGCGTCAACGGCCGGCCGGCCCAGCGACCGGATGGGAGCGAGCGCGGAAGCGGCCTCGTCCGGGGAGCCGAGCCACATCATGCTGATCGACAGCACGGGGTGCCCCCACAAGTGCTCGGGAAAAGGCGGGTCAGGGGGCGCCGTGCGCAAGATCGCGATGCTCATCGCGTCATCCGGGAGCGAAGGGGCGACGGCGGACCACTCGCCGAGCACGTCGCGGGCCTGGTCGAGGGGATAGATGACCGGCCCGGCGATGACCTCAGGGCCCACGTCGTGAAGCTCGAATTCGAGCGACGTCGCCACGCCATAGTTTCCCCCGCCGCCGCGCAGGGCCCAGAGGAGGTCCGGCTCGCTGTCGCCGTCGACGGCGACGAGCTCGCCGTCTGCCGTGACGAGGTGGGCCGCGCGAAGGTTGTCCGAGGCCACGCCGTAACGCCGCATGAGCCAGCCGATCCCGCCGCCGAGGGTGAACCCCGCGACGCCGGTCGTCGACATCACCCCGCCCGTCGTCGCGAGTCCGTACGCCTGTGCCTCGCGGTCGAAGACTCCCCAGGTCACGCCGGGCTGCACCCTTGCACGCTTCAAGACGGGGTCCACCCGGACCCGTTGCAGGTCCCTTAGATCAAGCACGAGGCCGCCGTCGCATGTTCCGAGCCCCGCGATGTTGTGGCCGCCTGCTCGCACGGCGAGGGTGAGGCCCTGGTCGGCGGCGAAGCGGACGCCGAGCACGATGTCGGCTGAGCCGGCGCACTTGAGGATGGCGGCGGGACGCTTCTGGATCGAGCCGTTCCACACCTGACGGGCGCCGTCGTAGTCATCATCCGCGGGGGTGATGACCCGTCCGCGGCACTGCATCTGGAGGAGGTTGAAGTCGACCACGCACCCAAGGTCGCACCGACCGCGTGCGGGGACAATGGCGCAGGCTTACGAGTACGTGACGGGCCAGGCGAGGAACGCGGCTCGGCCCGCTCGCAGCCCAAAGCTAGAGCGCCTTCACCGCCGTGAGCACCTTCGTCAGGGACTCCTTCGCGTCGCCGAACAGGAGTGTGGTCTGCGACTGGTAGAGGAGCTCGTTCTCGATGCCCGCGAACCCCGGCCGCATGGACCGCTTGAGGAACACGACCTGCCGCGCGTCGCCGGCCTCGAGGATCGGCATGCCGTAGATCGGCGAGCCGGGCGTGGACTTCGCGGCGGGGTTCACCACGTCGTTCGCGCCCACCACGAGCGCGACGTCGGCCTGTTTGAAGTCGCCGTTGACCTCGCTCATCTCCTTGAGCGACTCGTATGGGACGTTTGCCTCGGCGAGGAGAACGTTCATGTGCCCGGGCATGCGGCCGGCCACGGGGTGGATCGCGAACTCGACGTCGATGCCGCGCATCTCAAGGGCCTGCGCGAGCTCGGCAGCCGTGTGCTGGCCCTGCGCGACGGCGAGCCCGTAGCCCGGCACGATGATGACGCGCTGCGCGTACCCGAGCAGGATCGCCACGTCCTCCGCACTCGACGACCGCACGGGCCGCTCGCTCACGACCGTGGACCCCGCCGTCGAGCCCCCGCGGAACGCGCCGAACATGATGCCGGTGACGCTGCGGCCCATGGCCGCAGCCATGAGGCGGGTGAGGATCGTGCCGGAGGCGCCCACGAGCGTGCCCGCGACGACCAGGAGCACGTTGCCGAGCACGAGCCCCGAGGCCGCGACCGCGAGACCCGTGAACGCGTTGAGCAGCGAGATGACGATCGGCACGTCCGCCCCGCCCACCGGGAGCACGAGGAACACCCCGGTCACGAGCCCCACGAGCAGAAGCACGACGGCAACGCCCAGCGAGCCGCCCATCACGACGGCGCCCGCCGCACCCACCGCCGCGACGAGCACGACGCCCATGAGCACCGGCAGCCCCGGGAACACGACGGGGCGCGTCGTCATGAGCTCCTGGAGCTTCGCGAACGTCACGGCGGAGCCCGCGAACGAGACGGCGCCGACGAACAGCGTGAACACGATCGCGAGCCGCAGCCAGCCATCCTCGGCGTGCGGGAGCTCGAGCAGCGCCACGAGGGCCGCGGCGCCGCCGCCCACGCCGTTGAACATCGCGACGAGCTGCGGCATCTGGGTCATCCTGACGCGGCGCGCGACGGGCGCGGCCACCGCCGCGCCCACGAGGATCGCCCCGAGGATCCACGCGACGTTCTCGACCCGGCTCGAGAGGAAGACCGTCACGAGCGCGACAAGCGCCCCGAACGCGCCGACGAGGTTCCCGCGCCGTGCGTGCTTGGGCGAGCTGAGGCCCTTGAGGGCGAGGATGAAGCACACCGCAGCGACGAGATAGAGCAATGCCGTCCAGGTGGGGTCGAGAATCGCGCCGGACACAGTCACTTGGCCTCCCCCTCGATGGTCTCCTTGCTGCCTTTGCCGACGGCTGTGCGCCCCCGGAACATCTCGAGCATCCGGTCCGTCACGACAAACCCGCCCACGAGGTTGGCCGTGGCGAGGACGACGGCGAGGAGCGCGACGGCGAGCACCCAGCCGTCCGTCGCCTGCCCCGCGACCGTGATCGCGCCGACGAGGATGATGCCATGGATCGCGTTCGCCCCGGACATGAGCGGCGTGTGCAGGATGCTCGAGACCTTGGAGACCACCTCGAAGCCCACGAACACCGCCAGGACCGTGATCGTCAGGAGCTCGATTCCGCCCATCAGCCCGCCCCTCCCTCGATCTCTTCGTCAAGCACGCCCACGTGCCCCTCCGGGCGGGCCGTCGCCGAGGCGAGCGCCGCGAGCGCCTCCGCCGTCGGCTCGTGCCGCACGTCGCCGTCGTACGTGAGGCACGCCCCCGCGACGACCTCGTCGGCGAAGTCCGGCACCACCTCGCCGTCGGCGGCCATGAGGGCGATGAAGTTCGCGACGTTCTTCGCGTAGAGGCGCGACGCGTCCGACGCCATCGCGGACGCGGCATCCTTGAGGCCGACGAGGGTGACCCGGCCCGCGCCGTCGGCCGTCGGGACGTCGACGTCCTCGCCGGGGACCGAGCCCTCGACGTTCCCGCCCGACTCCGCCGCCATGTCCACGACAACCGAGCCCGGCCGCATCGCCGCGACCATGCCCTTCGTGACGAGCAGCGGAGCCCGGCGGCCGGGGACCGCGGCCGTCGTGATGAGGACGTCCGCCTCGGCGACGTGCGGCGCGAGGAGCTGCCGCTGGAGCGCGCCGCGGTCGGCCGTGAGCTCGCGCGCGTAGCCGCCCGGCCCCGCGGTTGCCTCCGCAGATTCGAGGTCGAGGCGGATGAACGTGCCGCCCATCGACGCGACCTCGTCGGCGGAGGCTGGGCGGATGTCGTTCGCGGAGACGCGGGCGCCGAGGCGCTTCGCCGTGCCGATCGCCTGAAGGCCCGCGACCCCGGCCCCGAGCACGAGGACGCGCGCGGGCGGGACCGTGCCGGCGGCGGTCATGTAGAGGGGGAAGAAGCGGGGGAGGCGGATCGCGGCCTCGAGCACGCACCGATAGCCCGTCACGAGGGCCTGGGACGTGAGCGCGTCCATCGACTGTGCGCGCGAGATGCGGGGCACGAGCTCGAGCGCGAACGCCCCGACCCGCGCCTCGGCGAGCGCGCGGACCGTGGGCAGCTCGGTCGACGGCGAGGCGAGGCCCACGGTGATCGCGCCCGGCTTGAGGCGGGCCGCCGTCATCGGGTCGAGGGGCCGGACGTGGGTGAGGACGTCAATCGCGCCGTAGTCGAGCTCCGGCACGATGTGCGCGCCCGCGGCCTCGTATTCGCCGTCGGCATGGCCCGCGGCAGCACCGGCACCGGCCTCGATCCTCACCCCGAGGCCTAGCCCGACGAGCTGCCGCACAGATTCGGGGGTCGCGGCGACGCGCCGCTCCCCTTCGATCCGTTCCCTCGCAATGCCGACGTCCACAAGAGTCTCCCTCGACGCTGAGCCTACGGGTGAAGTGTATTGCGGGCCACCGACATTCGTCCGGGTTGGCGCCCGTGCCCCGCTCGTGTGCTCAGGCGCCGGCGCGAGGATGCGCGCTCAGGAGGCCGCGCGGGCCACGAGCGGCGCGGCCGAGGGCAGGCTCATGCGCTTGATCTCGCGGACCGAGTCGGCAAAGGCCTCGAGGTAGGCGGCGTGGCGGGCCGACATCGGCCGCTCGGGGCCCGGCCGCTCGAGGCCCGACCCCGGGGCTACAGCCGCGGCGGGCGCATCCGCATAGTGCAGGGTGAGGCCGTCGCGGAGGAGGCGGATCGCCTCGCTGCGCTGCTGGGAGACGGCCGACGACGTGATGCCGAGTTCGTCGGCGACGTCCTTGACGCTGCGCCCCTCGAGGTAGATCGCAGTGACGACGTGCCGGAGGCGTTCGGGGAGGGACGCGACGGCGGCCCGCACGTAGCGGGTCTGCTCGCCCGCGAGGGCGGCCTCCTCCGGGGCGAGCGTCTCCGCGACGAGCGTCTCGGCGACGAACTCGTCGAGCGGGCCGACGGTGCGGGCGGCGTCCGCGGCCGCGGTCTCGACGTCGTTCAGGGAGACGCCGAGGGCGGCGGCGATCTCGTCGTTCGTGGGGCGGCGGCCGAGGGCCCCGGAAAGGGTCTCGACGACAGCCTGAACCGCCTTCATGCGCTTGCGCGCTCCACGCCCGGCCCAGTCGAGCGAGCGCAGCTCGTCCATGAGCGCGCCCGTGATGCGCCGGCGCGCGAAGGCCCCGAAGGGCACGCCGGTCGTGGGGTCGAACGCCTCCGCGGCGAGGACCAGGCCGAGCGATCCCGCCGAGGCCATCTCCTCGCGCGAGAGATGCGTGGCGCGCGCGCAGAGGTCGGAGACGAGATAGCCGACGAGCGGCAGATTCTCCACCACGAGACGGTTCCGCTCGTCGATGTTCATGTGCTTCCCTCCAGAGCCTGCGAACCGGAGTCCGCAGGGGTGAGGGCAGTTCAAAACCGACCGTCCCGTTAGACATGTCCATTTGTACATGTCAAAGACGAGGTTGTACATGTCTAATCTCTGCGTGTCGTGTGTGTGACAGGCGCAGTCACGGCGCAGGCTCGCGGAGGTTCCACCTCCTCGTGTCCGGCTTGCGATTGGGCAGTGGCCAGATGACGCCCCGCGGGGTGCGATGAGCACGTTCTGTGCCGAGCTTGGGATCTCGCGGAAGACCTTCTACGAGATCCGGGAGGGCGGAGCCTGGTGGACGGGCCGGCCGCAGTGTTGGAGTCGCGGTCCATGCGCCCGCAGAACAGCCCGGCCAGGCTCTCGGACAACCTGAGGCAGCAGGCCGTCGGGGTGCGGGCCGCGCTCGAGCGCTCCGGGCTGGATCACGGGCCGATCAGCGTGCACGAGAAGATGTGCTCCCTGGGCATGACCCCGGTCCCCTCGCCGGCCTCTCTGGCACGGATCTTCCGCGAGGCGGGGTCGCCCGGGCGGAGCCGAAGAAGAAGCCCCGGGCTGCGTTCCGCCGGTTCGTGTATCCGGCGCCGAACGCGTGCTGGCAGCCGGACGCGACCGACCAGCTGGTCGCATACGTCACCTCCTTGGGAGGTGGAGCCGATCACGGGCAAGCCCTACAAGCCGACCACCCAGAGCAAGAACGAGCGGTTCCGCCAGACCCTGTTCCGCTGGCTGGACAGGCAGCTGCTCGCCGAGACGATCGCCCAGCTCCAGGAACAGGTCGATGCGTTCGATCTCATCTACAACACCCAGCGCCCACATCAGGGCCTACCCGGCAGGACCACGCCCCTTGCAAGCCTGGGAGGCGACCCCGAAGGCCGAACCGCCCAGGCCGAAGCACGCACCGGTCCGGCCCACGATCCCGACGCCCGAGCCCGCACCGGAAACACGGATCCGCCCGGGAGTGGAAGGCTCCGCTACCCGCGCCGTGCCCGCCAACGGCGGCATCACGATCCGCGGCGTGAAGGTCCAGATCGGCAGCGCCATGACCGGCCAGAACGTCCACATCCTCTGGAACATGAGACATCACATCCGTCCTCCCCACTTCTTGTTCCGACCTCCCCCACTTCTCCGGACGACGGCGGGGGCGCGTTCCGCGGAAATCCGGGCCTTCCGGGGACGCGGAGGAGCGGACTGGACGCAAAAAGTTGGGGAGGACGGCGGGAAAGTTGGGGAGGACGGCGCGAACCTTGGGGAGGAGGGAAGTGGCGGAGAAGGCCCGCCCTACGCCCCCAGCCCGGGAAGCCCTGGAAGCCCGGGAAGCCCGGGAAGCCCCCGCAGGATATCCCCGGCCTCGGCCTGCGTGGCCTCGAGGTTGGCGCCTGCGACGGCCTCGAAGATCTCCTCGCGTTTGATCGCGAGGTGGCGCGGGGCGTCGATGCCAATCCGAATGCCCTCGTTTCCCCTGCTCTCGAGGAACGTGATCACGATGTCGTCCCCGATCATGATCTTCTCGCCGGGCTTGCGTGTGAGAACGAGCATGGCTTTCCTTCCGTGGAGCGCTGTCAGAGCACCGTCCGTGGTGCAGCGTGGCCGTCGACCCAGCCTATGGGGATCCCGAGGCCATTCACGGTATACGCCGTGCGGGTTTCGCGCGCCCCGACGACGGCGAGCGCGTCGACCGGGAGCAGTTCGGCGACGGCGTCGACCCAGTCCGCCGTCTCGTCCGGCTTGTGGCGCGCGTCGACGGCGAGCCAGACCTGGTCGGCGTGGAGCGCGTAGGCCGCCCGGAGCTGCGGCTCGATGGGCTCAAGCGGATCCAGTGCCGCGACCGCGAGCACCGCCCTTCCGTCCTCGACGGCTCGGGCGCGGGCGGCGTTGGCCCCGCGGGCCCCGGCGAGGGCCGGCCAGTCGGCGCCCGCACCCGGTCCGACGGCCGCGAGCTCCCACCGGGACGCGCTGTCCGCCATCGAGCGGGCCGCGTCGTACGCCGCGGGGCGTGGGCCGAGGACGAGCACGAGATCCCCGGGCTCGCCGAGGAGGGCCGGAACAGGCTCGTCGTCCGCCGCCGTGTCCTCGCGCAGCCGGGCGAGGACGACGTCGAAGATCTCCGACTGCGTCGACACAGAGGGCGGGGCGTGGGTCGCCTCGGGCGGCTCGTCCTGGAACTCGTCCTCGACGCGCTCGGCCTCATCGAGGAGCGCGGCAATCCCGCCGCGCGCTGCGGGGAGGGTATGCGGGGTGAACGACGGCGGCGCCTCGGCGTGGTCGGGCACGAGCACCATGGCCTCGACGTGACGACGGCCGAGGAATCCGCCGAGCCCCTGGTCGAGCACCCGCTCGGCGCTCACGATCCGCGCCGTCGGCCCGTACAGCTCGCACGCCCGCCGGGTCACGGCCTCAAGCGTGCCGCCGCTAAGCCGGTACTGCTGTGCCAAGGCGCACCACCCCGATCGTCTCGATGTTCACGGTCGTGGACGTGACCTCGGCGTACGAGAGCACGGGCACCCCCGACGGCGGGAGCGGAACGAGCTTCCGGATGGCTGGCCGCAGCACCGGCGCGCAGACGAGCACGGGGCTCTTCCCAGCTGATTCGGCCGCGGCCACGGCGGAGCTGAGGGACGTCATGATGGCGTCGAGCTTGGACTGCTCCATGACGAGCTGTGTCCCGCCCTCGGCCGGGCGGAGGTCTTGAACGAGGCTCTGCTCGAGGCCCGGCTCGATCGTGATGACCGTGAGCCGCTCCCCGTCCATGAGGCGCCCCACGAGCGCAGGGCCGAGCGCGAGGCGGGCCGCTTCGATGAGCCCCTCGGGGTCGGTCGAGGCCTTCGCACGGAGCGTGAGCGACTCGTAGATCCGCGTGAGGTCGTTGATCGGCACGTGCTCGGCGAGGAGCCCCTGGAGCACGCGATGGATCTCGGCGAGGGAGAGCAGGCCGGGCGTGAGCTCGTCGACGGCCGCCGGGCTCGCGGCCTTGACCCCTTCCGTCAGGACCCGCACGTCCTCGCGCGAGAGCAGGCGCGCGGCGCTCGAGGTCACGATCGAGGACAGATGAGTGACGAGCACGCTCACGCGATCGATCACCGTGGCCCCCGTCATCTCGGCGCTGTGCCGCATCTCGGCGGGAATCCACTTCCCCGCGAGCCCGAAGACAGGTTCGACGACGGCGACCCCCGGCAGCGCGTCGAGGAAGTCGCCGAGCGCGAGGAGCTTGCCCGACGGCGCCGCGCCCCTGGCCGCTTCGACGCCGGCGATGCGGATCGCATAGGTCGACGGCGGGAGTTCCACGGAGTCACGGGTACGCACCGGCGGGATGACGACGCCGAGGTCCATCGCGACCTTCTGCCGGAGCGACTTGACGCGCGCGAGCAGATCGTCCGTTGAACCGCCCACGAGGTCGACGAGGTCGGGCGCCAAGAGGATTTCAAGGGGATGCACGCGCATCTCCTCCATGAGCCGCTGGTTGGGGTCCTCGGCACTTTGCGTCGCGGCTGCCGCAGAGCTGGCGGCAGCATCGCCGTCGTGCGCGGGCCGAATGCGGCGGGACGCGACGATCAGCGCGCCGCCGACGCCAAGGAACGGCAGCGGGGGCATGCCCGGGATGAGCGCCATGACGACGGCGGCGATCCCCGCGATGAGCAGCGCCGTGCGGGACTGCGAGAGCTGGGAGGACGCGGCCTGCCCGAGGTCCGCCTCGGCATTGGAGCGAGTGACGATCATGCCCGTCGAGACGGCCATGAGCAGGGCGGGGATCTGGGAGACGAGGCCGTCCCCCATCGTGAGGAGCGAGTAGGTGTTGAGGGCGTCGGTGATCGAGAGTCCGCGCTGCGCCATCCCGACGCCGAGGCCGCCCACGATGTTCACGATGATGATGACGATGCCCGCAATGGCATCGCCCTTGACGAACTTCGACGCGCCGTCCATCGCGCCGTAGAAGTCTGCCTCGGCGGAGACCTCGGCCCGCCGCTGCCGCGCGACGACGTCCGTGATGAGGCCCGCGTTGAGGTCCGCGTCGATCGCCATCTGCTTGCCGGGCATCGCGTCGAGCGTGAAACGCGCCCCGACCTCGGCCACGCGCTCGGCGCCCTTCGTGACCACGACGAACTGGATCACCACGAGGATCACGAACACGACTGCGCCGATGATCATCGATCCGCCCACCGTGACCTTGCCGAACGCGTCGATGACCTGGCCGGCGTAGCCCTGCCCGAGGACGAGTCGGGTCGAGGCGACGTTGAGGCCGAGCCGGAAGAGCGTCGCGACGAGGAGGAGCGAGGGGAAGACCGAGAAGTCGAGCGGCTTCTTCACGAACATGCTCGTCAGGAGGATCACGAGCGCGAGCAGGATGTTGCACACGATGAGCACGTCGAGGATTGGCGCGGGCACCGGCACGACGAGCAGGAGCACGATGCCGACGATCCCGACGGGGACGGCGAGGCGCGCGAGGTTTCGGTTCATGCGTGGGCTCCTCTCGGGCGGACGGGCGGGCGGCGGGGCGGGATGGGCGGGTGAGAGAGGGTGTGCAGGCCCGCCGCGGCGCCGCGGGCCCTGAGCGCCATGACGAACGCGAGGACGCCCGCGACGGCGGTGTAGAACTCGACCGGAATCTCCTGGCCGATCTCGCACGCGGCATGCAGGGCCCGGGCGAGCGGGACGTCGCGGACCATCGGCACGCGCTCCTTCTCGGCCTCCTCGCGGATGCGCGCCGCAACCACGCCGGCCCCCTTCGCGACGACGCGCGGCGCCGACTTCCCCGGCTCGTACGTGAGCGCGACGGCGATGTGGGTCGGGTTGACGAGCACGACGTCGGCCCCCGCGATCGCGGCGATCATCCGGTTGCGGGACATCGCGAGCTGGCGCGAACGTCGCTGGGCGCGGATGAGCGGATCGCCGTCCGAGCTCTTGGACTCGTCCTTGAGCTCACGCTTCGTCATGCGGGTCTTCGTGCGGTTGCGGCGCAGAACCACGAACACGTCCGCCCCGGCGAGCACGAGCCCCGCGGCGACGGCGAAGCGGATGAGCGAGGCCGCGCCGTCGCCCGCCGCCGCGAGCACCCCGGCGAGGGGCAGGGCGCCAGCAGAGAGGAGCACCGGCATGAGCCCCTGCGCGACGCCCCACAGCACGAGCCCGACGACGGCGGTCTTCGCGAGCGCCTTGAGCCCGCCCCACAGCGCCTGGACGCCGAACATCCGCGTGAAGCCCGCGACGAGGTTGAAATGCTCGAACGACGGCGCGAAGCGGCGCGCGTGCACGCCGCCCTGCGCTGCCGAGCCGACAAACACGGTGAGGAAGACGACGGCGGCGAGCGGCCCGAGCGTCGCCGCGATCGACGCGCCGCCCTCCGCGAGCGCCGCGAGGGCCATCCCGGGGTCGGGGTTAGCGGCGGCCGACCGCACGCCGAAGAGCTGCGCGGCGCCCGCGTTCGAGGCCGCCGTGATCGTCGAGGGGAGCATGAGGGCGCCCGCCCCGACGGCGAGCCACGCCGTGAGGTCCTGCGAGCGCGAGAGCTGCCCCTTCGACCGCACCTCGCGGAGGCGCTTCTCCGTGGCCTTCTCGGTGCGCTCCTGGGTCTCGCTCATCCGCTCACCCCCAGAAGGGAGCTCACGGCCTGCTGCGCGAGGGAGGCGACGACGCGCGGAAGGGCGAGGAAGAGGATCCCTGCGAGCGTGAGCGTGATGAGGACCTTGAGCGGGAAGCTGAGCTGGAAGGCGTTGAGCGCGGGGGCGACCCTGGTGAGGAGGCCGAGGCCGAGGTCGGCGAGGAAGAGGACGACCATGAGCGGCCCCGCGATCTGGAGGGCATCGACGACGAGGCCGCCCACCGCCGTCGTCATCGCCTGGACGGGGTGGGCGAGGTCGAGGCCCCCCGCGAGCGGAAGCGCGCCGAACGTGCCCGCGAGCCCGCTGATGACGAGCTGGTAGCCGTCCGACGAGAGGAGCAGCGCGAGGGCGGCCATCTGGGTCAGCCGGGTGAACTGGGCGCCGTTGACCATGTTCATCGGGTCGTAGCCCTGGGCGAGCTGGAATCCGCCCGAGAGGTCGAGCAGGGACCCCGCGGACTGGACGGCCGCGAACACGAGGTACACGAGGAAGCCGAGCGCGAGCCCCGTGACGAGCTCGAGAACAAGGCCCGTGAAGAACCCCGCCGTGTCCCGCGGCCCGTACCCGGCGCCTGCGCGGCCCGCGACGGCGAGGCCCAGGCCGATACCGAGCATCGCCTTGATGCGGGCCGGGAACGCGTTGTGGGCGAACGGCGGGGCGATGAACAGGAAGGTCGTGACGCGGACGGCCGCGAGGATGACGGCTTCGATGAAGGCTTGGTCAATCGGGATGTTGAAAGCCGGGATGTTCATCGCACCCTCACGAACCGTTCAGGAGCGACGGGATGCGGGCAAAGAGGTCGTTCGTGAAGCCGACCATCTCGGAGATCATCCAGTTCCCGCACACGACGAGCGCGATCGCGACTGCGACGGCCTTCGGCACGAAGGAGAGCGTGGCTTCCTGGAGCTGGGTGACGGACTGGACGAGCGAAATCGCGAGCCCCACCACGAGGCTCGTGACGAGGACCGGCGCCGAGAGCTTCGCGGCGGCGATGAGCGCCTGGAGGCAGATGTCGAGGACGGCGGACGAGTTCACGCTAGCCTCCCCGATAGCTCTGGATGAGGGACGTGATGACGAGGTCCCAGCCGTCCACGAGGACGAACAGGAGGATCTTGAACGGGAGCGAGATCATGACGGGCGGGAGCATCATCATGCCCATCGACATGAGCGCCGCGGAGACGACGAGGTCGATGATGAGGAACGGCACGAAGACGACGAAGCCGATGATGAACGCCGCCCGGAGCTCCGACACCATGAACGCGGGGATGAGCGTCTGAAGCGGCGTTGCCTCTGGCGTCGCGGGGTTCGGGAGGGCCGCCGCGCGCAGCATGAGCGCGATGTCCTCCTGCCGCGTGTGCGCGAGCATGAACTTCGAGAGCGGGCCTGTGGCGGCGCTGAACGCGCCCCCGAAGTCGAGGTGCCCGTTGAGGTACGGCTGGACGGCGCCGTTGTTGATGTCGTTCACGACCGGCCACATGATGAACAGCGAGAGGAACAGCGCGAGCCCCGCGATCACCTGGTTCGGCGGGACGTTCTGCAGCCCGAGCGCGTTCCGCGTCATCGCGAGCACGACGAACACCTTCGTGAAGGACGTCATCATGAGCAGGAGCGCGGGCGCGACCGAGAGCAGCGTGATGCCGATCAGGGTCACGACGGCAGCCGAGGGACCGTTGTCCGGCGCGTTGAGCTGGATGCTCAGCGGCCCGTTGGTCGGCGCGGGGGCGGGCGACGGCGTCGCGGGGCCCGCGGGGAGTGACGGCCCTCCGGGGGCGGCGTGGCTCGCGGCCGCGGCGAGCAGCCCGAGCATGCACGCAGCCGCGAGGGCGAGAAGGACGACGACGGCGATCCGCACCCCTGCGTGCGCGGCGCGGGGGCGGGCCCCGGCCAGGCTCACGGCCGGGTCACCTCCGCCGACCGGTCCGCAGGGCGTCAGCGGCCTGCCGCCACGTGCCGAGGTCGAGGATCGAGCCCGCGAGCTCGCGGTCGAACGCCGCGGCGCGACGCGCGGCCCGCCGGGTCTCCGGTCCCGGGAACACCGCGGGCAACCCCGACTCATGGTCGGGCGCGCCGACCGCCCTCGCCAGCGGAAGCACCGCCGTCGTCCGCTCGTCACCCGTTTCCCGTGCGGCGCTGTGCCGGGCCCCCGCCTCGGCCGTGTGCAGGACGCTGATCCCGTGCTCCGTCACGCCGAGGAGGAAGCGGCGGCCGTCCGTCTCGACGAGCACGACCGACGCCTTCGCCCCGACGGCCTGGCGGGACACGACGGCGAGCGCCTTCGCGCGCGCGGGCGCCGCGCCACGCCGGAGGCGGCGGTGCAGGAGCCACATGAGACCGAGCACCGCCGCGAGGGAGACGAGGACCCGCAGGCCCAAGATGAGCGAGTCCATTCAGCGTGGCGCCTCGGCGACATCGAGGATGCGGGTGATGCGCACGCCGTAGTCCTGGTCCACGACGACGACCTCGCCCAGAGCGATCTTCCGCCCGTTGAGCAGAACGTCGACCGGGGCGCCGGCTGAGCGGTCGAGCTCGATGACCTTGCCCGGCTCCATCGAGAGCGCATCGCGGACGCTCATGCGCGTGCGGCCGATCTCGACCGTGAGCGCCATCTCGACGTCGTGGATGCGGCCCAGGCGGCCGATGAACGCGCTCGGCGTGACGGGAGCACCCGCGTCCTCCCGGATCCGCACGGCAAACCAGCCGAACGGTGCGGCGCCGTCGGAGATCTCGAACACGGCGGAGTCGGGATCGGCGAGGACGCCCGCCGCATCGCCGTCGGTCAAGTCGGAGAGGACGCCGTCGCGGAGCGCCTCCGCGGCGCGCTCGAACGCGGGCCGCAGCACCGCCGTCGCCCTCGCCTCCGGGCTGCCGCCCGCCTCGGCGGCGAAGCCCGCGTCGGCGAGCGCGAGCGCGAAGTCGGCCGTGAGCGCGCCGACGAAGGACGCCGAGACGATCGCCGCGCCCTCGGGCACAGCCCCGGCGCCGACGGCCCCCGTGACGGCGAGGCCCGGGACCGGGAGGGACGCCGCGAGGCGATCGGCGGCGGACGCGTGGAGGGCCAGGTTGCTCACGGGTGGGTCTCCTCGGTGGGGTTCGGGGTGGTCGCGACGATCCGGGCGGCGACGCGGGAGCCCTTGCGCACGGCCATGGCCTGCGCGAGGTTCTTGCCCCCCACGGAGACGTCGAACGGCTCGTGCTCCGCGTGCGGGAGGAACAGCGTGTCCCCGACGGCGAGGTTGAGGATCTGGGCGGGGGTCACCGCGGCGGGTGCGAGCCGCACGACGACGTCGAGCGGCACCTCGCCGAGCTGTTCCCGCATGAGCTCGGCCGCGTTCGCGCTGCTCGCCATGGGGTTGACGGCGCCGAGCTGCGGCAGCAGGGCGTCAGCGGGGATCGCGAGCGTCGCGTCGGAGGCCGAGTCCCCGACGCGGACCGTGAACGCGACCACGATCATGAGGTCCGTCGTCGCGGCGGCCTGCGCGAACTGGGAGTTGTACTGGATTGCCTCGACGCGGGCGTTGCCCTCGAGGAGGCCGCCGAGGGAATAGGAAAGGTCTTCGAGGGCTTCGTCCATGAGGCTCTTGATGAGCGCATGCTCGAGCGGCGTGAACTTGCGGTCGAGACCCGCTTTGTCGCCGTGGCCCCCGAGCATGCGGGCGACCCAGCCGAGCGCGGACGCCGTCGGGAACTGGATGACCATCTTGCCCGAACTGGCCGGGATCCGGTCCGCGACGCACAGGACCATCGCGGTGGTCGAGGGGAGGGAGGAGACGTATTCGTCGTAGGTCTGCATGACGACCGACTCCGTGGTGACCGTGGACTTCACACGCACCTTCGCGGTGAGCTGCGTGCCCCATTGGCGCGCGAACGTCTCGAAGCCGACCTCGAGGATGCGGCTGTGCTCGCGCGCGAGGGTCGTCGGGCGCCTGAAATCGTAGGCCTCGACGGTCTTCGGGGCGGGAACTTCGAGGTCCTGCACGGTCACGGACGCAACTATCGGCAGGCGTGGGTTCCGCGTTAGGCGAGAAGTGGCCACCCGTCAGGCGAGAAGTGGCCACCCGTCCGCCCCTAACGCGTGGCCAGATCTCGCTCCACGCGTGGCCAGATCTCGCTACTTCCCCGCCACGCGGGCCTTGAGCGCCTCCGGGATGAGCGCGCGCACCGTTTCGGGCTGGTCAGAGAGGACGACGACGTCGACGCGCCGGTTCTGCTCGTGCTCGGCCTCGGTCTGGTCCGGGTTCGCGGGGCGCGCGGCGCCGAACCCCGTCGCGCCGATGCGCGTCCCGGGGAGGCCGTCGCGTTCGACCATGTACCGGAGGACCTTCGTCGCCCGCTCCGACGAGAGCTCCCACACCGACGGGTAGGCCGTGATGAGGTTCGCGGCATGCCCCTCGACCGACACCTCGAGGGGCGTCGGCACGATGACGGGGGTGACGGCGTCGAGGACCTGATCCGCGCGCAAGGTGAGGCTCGACTGGTCCGGCTCGAAGAAGGTCTGCGAGCCCACGAGCTTGACCGTGAGGCCGCGCTGGTCGATCTGGAACTGGACGTCCTGCGCGAGGCCCTCGGCCGTGAGCTTCGCGTTCATCTGGTTCATGAGCGCCGTGAGCCTATCCACCTCCTTGAGCGCGAGGTCGAGGTTCGTGAAGCCCTCAGTGTCCCGCTTGGCCTTGTCGGGCGGAACAACCGTGCCGGAAGCCGTATCGATCTTGTCCGTGACGGTCGTCCCGAAGCCCGTCGCGAGGGAATTGCGGAGCTTTTCGAACTTGTTCTGGTCGACCGCGGACATCGCGAAGAGCACCACGAACAGGCAGAACAGCACCGTGATCATGTCCATGTAGGAGACGGCCCAGCGCTCGTCGACGTGGAACGCCTCGGGCTTCTTGAGGGGCCTGCGGCGGCGCCGGCTCACGCTCTCCCCCTCGCGCTTCTCCTCATGCGGCGGCCCGCACCTTCTCCTTCGCGTCCGCCTTCCCTTGGCCCTTGAAGTGGTGGTCGGGGACCATCGCGCGGAGACGGTCGGCCAGGAGCATGGGCTGCGCACCCTCCTGCACGGCGAGGACCCCCTCCATGACGAGCGTCATCCGCTCGACCTCGAGCTCCGAGAGGCGGGCGATGCGGGACGAGAACGGGTGCCAGATGAAGTTCGCGGAGAGGAGGCCCCACAGCGTCGCGACGAACGCGCTCGCGATCATGGGCCCGAGCTTGCCGGGGTCGGAGAGGTTCTCGAGCACATGCGTGAGGGAGACGACCGTGCCGATGATGCCGATCGTCGGGGCGTAGCCGCCGAGCGCCGCGAAGAACTTTGAGTTCGCGTGGTCCGCCCGGGCCTTCGTGCCGATCTCGTCCTCCATCATGGTCCGCAGCTCGTCAGCGTCGGTACCGTCGGCGACGTTCTGCAGCGCGCGGGCGAGGAACGGATCCTTCGTGTCGATGGCCTCGGATTCGAGAGCAAGAAGGCCCTCCGCACGAGCCTTCTCAGCGAGGGAGATGATCTTGTCGATGCTCTCCTGCGGCCTGGGGGGCTTGCCGAGCAGGGCCTTGGGGATGGCCTTGAACGCCTGGACCGTGTCCTTGAGCGTGTTCCCCGCCAGGCCGACGGCGAGCGTCGCGCCGAACACGAGGATCATCGGCGGCGGCAGGAGCAGCGCCGAGACACTCGCGCCCTCCATCGTCACAATCGCGATGACCGAGCCGAACGCGAGGACGAGGCCGATGATGACCGAGGGATCCACGAGCTGTCCTCCTAGCGCTGCGCCGGCCGCAGGGGCGTGGCACCCGGGCGGGCACCGCCGTCGTCGTCTGCTGGGCTGCGGACCACGCTGAGCCGCTGCCCCTCCGCGGCCGGGAGCCCGCGCGCCGTCGCGAGCACGTGCGCGCGGTACCCCGCGATGAGCTCGATGACCTCGGCGAGAGTCTCCCGCACCACGTACGTGCTGCCCTCGATCATCACGAGCGTCGTGTCAGGGTTCTCCTGGATGCGTTCGATGAGATCCGGGTTGACCGCGAAGCGGGACCCGTTGAGGCGGGTGACGACGATCATGGAACCGTTTCTGGTCGAGGGCTCGCCCGGCGAGGACGCAGCGGATGCTGTCCCTCGCCACTATCGGCGGGCGGGCCGGGCCCGTTAGATGTTGGCCGCCTGCTTCCCTGTTCGCTCTTCCCTGTTACGACCTCCCTGTCCCTGCCGGGAGACGCCCAATACAGTGGGGGCCATGGCGGATGGAACCGAGCTGCTCCTCGACCTTGCGCGGCGTCATCGTGTCGCGACCTCGTTCTACGGCTGGGACGGCGTCGAACGCCCGGTCTCGACAGAAACGCTCCGAAGGGTCCTGACGGCCCTCGGCGTCCCGGCGGACAGCCCCGAAGACCTCGAACGGGGCCTCCGGGACGCCGAGATCGGACCGTGGCGGCGGCTCCTGCCACCGATCGTCGTGCAGCGCGAAGGCCGGGAGTGCGCGGTGCGCGTCCACGTACCGCACGGAAGCGGCGTCCGGGTGTGGATCACCGCCGAGGACGGGAGCCTGCACGACGTCACGCAGGAAGAGGACTGGGAGCCGCCCCGCACGGTCGACGGCGTCCTCACCGGCCGCGCGAGCTTCGCCCTCCCCCGCGACCTCCCGCTCGGCTGGCACACGCTCCACGCCGACACCGAGGGCCGCGTGGCCGACTGCCCGCTCGTCGTCACCCCGACGCGCCTCCACACGACCGAACGCCTCCTGGGCAGCCGCCGCTGGGGCATCATGGCGCAGCTGTATTCGGTGCGTTCATCGCGTTCGTGGGGCATCGGGGACTTCGCCGATCTCGCTGACCTCGCCGCGATTTCCGGGGCCGAGGGCGCGAGCTTCGTCCTCGTCAACCCACTCCACGCGGCCGAGCCAACCCCGCCCATCGAGGACTCGCCCTACCTCCCCACAACGCGCCGGTTCTTCAATCCGCTGTACCTCCGCGTCGAGGAGATCGCCGAGTACGGCTACCTCGGGCAGACCGCGCGCGCCCAGGTCGAAGAGCTCGCCCAGCAGCTGCAGCCCGCGAACCGCTCCGCGGGCCTCCTGGAGCGGAACGCGAGCTTCGCCGCGAAGCTGGCCGCCCTCGAGCTCATCTCCCGCGTGCCGCGGAGCCCCTCCCGTGAGCTCCAGTTCCGGCAGTTCTGCGCCGAGCACGGATCCGGGCTCGACGACTTCGCCCTGTGGTGCGCCGTCGCGGAGAAGCTGCCGCCCGGCGCGGACGAGTGGTCCGAGGCGAGCGATCCCTCCCGCGCAGACCATTACCGCGACGCGCTGGCCGAGCGCATCGAATTCCACCGCTGGCTCCAGTGGATCTGCGACGAGCAGCTCGAAGCGGCCCAGCGTGCCGCGACGCGCTCGGGCATGGAGATCGGCGTCGTGCATGACCTCGCCGTCGGCGTCGAGCGGCACGGGGCCGATGCCTGGATGCTCTCGGACGTCCTCGCGCGCGGCGTCACGGTCGGGGCGCCGCCGGACATGTTCAACCAGCAGGGCCAGAACTGGAGCCAGCCGCCGTGGCACCCCGGCCGCCTCGAGGCCTCGGGCTACGCGGCCTTCCGCGACATGCTGCGCACGATCCTCCGGCACGCCGGCGGCATCCGCGTGGACCACGTGCTCGGCCTCTTCCGCCTGTGGTGGATCCCCGAGGGCGCGGGGCCCGAAGAGGGCACGTACGTCTACTACGACCACGAGGCCCTCGTCGGCATCCTCGCGCTCGAGGCGCAGCGCGCGGACGCGATCGTGATCGGCGAGGACCTCGGCGTCTTCGAGCCCTGGGTGCGCGACTACCTGTCCGAGCGCGGCATCTTCGGCACCTCGATCCTGTGGTTCGAGCACGACGGCGGCGCTCCCCTGGCGCCCGAACGGTATCGGCAGCAGTGCCTCACGAGCGTCAACACGCACGATCTCCCGCCTACCGCCGGCTACCTCGCGGGCGAGCACGTGAGCCTGCGGCAATCGCTCGGGCTCCTGCGCAGGCCGGTCGAGGAGGAGCTCGCGGCGGACGCGGCCGAGCAGGAGGCCGTCCTCGAGCGCGTCCGGGAGCGGGGCCTGCTGCCCTGGCTGGACGGCGGCCCTGGCGTCGACGGCGTCGACGACGACGGGCTCAACCGCCGTCGTTCGCCCGAGGAAGTCCAGCGGGTCGTCGAGGCGCTGTACGCGTTCACGGCGCTCACGCCGTCGTCCTTGCTCGGCGTCGCGCTCGTCGACGCGGTCGGCGAGGTTCGCACGCAGAATCAGCCCGGGACCCATCTCGAGTATCCCAATTGGCGGATCCCGCTCGCGGGGCCGGATGGCCGCGCCGTCCTGCTGGACGACCTGGCGGCCCACGCCCGCTTCACCTCGCTCGCGGCGACGGTGCGGGAGGCGCTGGGAGGCTAGGGGCGCTGCGGCCCCAACCTACGCGCCGACCTCCCCAGCTTGTGCGCCAACCTCCCCACCTCTTGAGGGGGCGACGGCGCGACACACTGGGGCGTGCTAGCAACACGCCGCGAGTTGAGCCTTGAAGTTGGGGAGTTCAGAGGAAAGCCTGGGGAGATCAGCGCTGTGCGGACCCCCGCCCTGCCGCGTGCGCCCGGGCCGCCTCGACGAGCCCCTTGAACAGCCCCGGATCGTCCGCGGTCTCGGGGTGCCACTGGACGCCGACGGCGAAGCGGTCGCCGAGGGCCTCCATCGCC
The DNA here is from genome assembly GCF_034931225.1 of Sinomonas terricola. Classification (NCBI taxonomy): domain Bacteria; kingdom Bacillati; phylum Actinomycetota; class Actinomycetes; order Micrococcales; family Micrococcaceae; genus Sinomonas; species Sinomonas terricola. The sequence continues at coordinate 44,726 of NZ_JAYGGQ010000005.1, read as the reverse complement.
TGCAGGACCCCGTCGCCGTCGCGCGCTGTCGCGACGTACGCGGGGTGGGTCGCGACGGCCTGGTGATGGTGGCACGGCGCGAGCACCGCCCCGCCGACAAGCTCCGAGATGCGATGACCCGGCCCCACCGAGACGGGCACGGTCGAATACTCGCTGTCGCCGCCCGCGTGCCGGGCATGCCCGACGACGTCGGGCAGGTGCTGCACGAGCGTCCCCCCGGCGGCGACGGCCATGAGCTGCATCCCGCGGCAGATCCCCAGGACGGGCAGCTCCCGTGCGTCGGCCGCGGCGAGGAGCCACAGCTCGGAGGCGTCGCGCTCGTCGTACCACGCCGCGACGCTCTCGTGCGGCGCCTGTCCGTAGCGGGCCGGGTTGACATCCGCGCCTCCCGCGAGGAGCAGCCCGTCGAGGCGGGCGACGGCGGCCGCCGCACCCTCCGCCGTCGCGAGCGCCGGCAAGAGCACGGGGATGCCGCCCGCCCTCTCGACGGAGCGCGCGTAGTCGGAGGGAAGCAGATCGGCCTCGACCCGCCGCCAGGTCGACCAGTCGGCCGCCTGGCGGTAGGTCGTGAGGCCGATGACGGGGGCGTCACTCAAAGTCGGACTCCAGCGGGGTCACGTAGGCGTTGGAGAGGCCGCCGTCCACGAGGAAGTCCGTGGCCGTGATGAAGCTCGATTCGTCGCTGCCGAGGAACGCGACCGCGTTCGCGATCTCCTCGGGCTCGGCGAAGCGGCCCATGGGCACGTGCACGAGGCGGCGCGCGGCGCGCTCGGGGTCCTTCGCGAAGAGCTCCTGCAGGAGCGGCGTGTTGACCGGGCCGGGGCACAGCGAGTTGACGCGGATGCCCTTGCGAGCGAACTGCACGCCGAGCTCGCGCGTCATTGCGAGCACGCCGCCCTTCGAGGCGGTGTAGGAGATCTGCGACGTCGCCGCGCCCATGACGGCCACGAACGAGGCGGTGTTGATGATCGAACCGCTCCCCTGCTCGAGCATGTACGGCAGCACGGCCTTGCAGCACAGGTAGACGCTCGTGAGGTTGACGTTCTGGACGCGGTCCCACGCGTCGATGCCGGTTTTGAGGATCGAGTCGTCATCGGCGGGCGAGATGCCCGCGTTGTTGAACGCGATGTCGATGCGGCCGTACGTCTCCTTCGCGTGCGCGAACATCGCGGCGACGTCGTCCGCATCGGTGACGTCGGCCCGCACGAACGAGCCGTCCACCTCGTCCGCGATCTCCTTGCCGCGCACCTCGTCGAGGTCCGCGATGACCACCTTCGCGCCCTCCGCCGCGAACTTTCGGACCGTCGCGAGTCCGATTCCGCTGCAGCCGCCTGTGATGACGCCAACCTTGCCGTCGAGCTTTCCCATGTGTGTATGCCTTTCGAATAGGTGCTTGAGTGTCAGTAGTCGGTCGAGACGAAGACGTTCTTCACCTCGGAGAAAGAGTCCGGGGCGTCCGGGCCGAGTTCGCGGCCGAGGCCGGACTGCTTGAAGCCGCCGAACGGCGTCCAGTAGCGCACCGAGGAGTGCGAGTTCACGGAGAGGTTGCCGGATTCGACGCCTCGCGCGACGCGCAGCGCGCGCCCGACGTCCCGCGTGAAGATCGAGCCCGAGAGCCCGTACTCGGTGTCGTTGGCCTTCGCGATCGCGTCCGCTTCATCCGTGAACGGCATGACGGCGACGACGGGCCCGAACAGCTCGTGCCGCCACACGTCGTCGTCCACGCTTCGGGGGAGGACGACGCGCGGGGCGAGCCAGAAGCCGTCCGAGTCGCCGACTGCTTGCCCAGGGCCGGCATCGGTGCCAACGCCGATGATCCGCCCGGTAAAGGCGATGTCGGCGCCGTCGAGATACGCCGCGACCGAGTCGCGCTGACGGGCCGAAATCAAAGGCCCCATCTCGGCGTCGGGCTGCGACGGGTCGCCGACGCGAAAGCCCTCGACCGCCGGCTGGAGGAGCTCGAGGAATCGCTCGTACACCGTGTGCTCGACGAGGATCCGCGACCGAGCGCAGCAGTCCTGGCCTGCGTTGTCGAACGCCCCGCCGGGGGCGCTCGCGGCGGCCTTCTCGAGGTCGGCGTCGGCGAAGACGATGTTCGCGCTCTTGCCGCCGAGCTCGAGCGTGACACGCTTGACCTGGTCTGCGCAGCCGCGCATGATCCCCTTGCCCACGGACGTGGACCCGGTGAAGCACACCTTGCGCACGAGCGGATGCGTCACAAACCGCTCCCCAACGATGCTGCCCTTGCCCGGGATGACCGTGAACACGCCCTCGGGGAGGCCCGCCTCGAGCGCGAGCTCGCCGAGCCGCATCGCGGTGAGCGGCGTGAGCTCGGCGGGCTTGAGGACCACCGTGTTGCCGGCCGCGAGCGCGGGCGCGAAGCCCCACCCCGCGATGGGCATCGGGAAGTTCCACGGGACGATGACACCGACCACGCCGAGCGGCTCGTGGAACGTCACATCAAGGCCGCCGGCCACGGGGATCTGCCGCCCGAAGTGCCGCTCGGGTGACGCGGAATAGTACGTGAGCACGTCGCGGACGTTCCCCGCTTCCCAGCGGGCGTTGCCGATCGTGTGGCCCGCGTTGGCGACCTCGAGCCACGCGAGCTCGTCGAGATGATCGTCGACGACGGCGGCGAACCGCCTCAGGAGGCGCGCCCGGTCCGCGGGGGCGACGGCCCGCCACGCGGGGAACGCGCGGTGGGCCTTCTCGATCGCGGCGTCGGTCTCGGCGAGGTCGGCGAGGGGCACGACGGCGACCGGTGCCGCCGTCGCCGGGTTGAGGACGGTGACGCTGCCGCCGGCGCCGAACGTCGTAGCAGGGATGCGCATGTCAGAGCCTTTCGAATCCGCGGCGGAGCTCCCAGTCGGTGATCGCCGCGTCGAAGGCGGCGAGCTCGATGTCCGCATAGTGGAGGTAGTGCTTCACAACGTCCTCGCCGAACGCCTCGGCCGCGATCGCCGACTGGGCGAAGGCCACGCGGGCCTCGCGCAGCGTGGTCGGAACAGTCGGTGCGCCGGATTCGTACGCGCTGCCGAGCGTCTGGGGCTCGAGCGGGAGCTCGTTCTCGATCCCGTAGAGGCCGCCCGCGAGCATCGCGGCGAGCGCGAGGTACGGGTTGACGTCCCCGCCGGGCAGGCGGTTTTCGAGGCGTGCGCCCTGGCCGTGGCCCACGAGGCGGATCGAGCACGTGCGGTTGTCGAGGCCCCAGGCCACGGCGGTCGGAGCGAACGAGCCCTTGACGAAGCGCTTGTACGAATTGATGTTCGGCGCGTAGAACAGGGTGAATTCGCGCATGGTCGCGAGAACGCCCGCGATGAAATGGTCGTAGACCGGGGTCCGCTCGCCCCCCTCCCAGAACACGAGCGAATCGTCGAGGCCGCGCAGCGACATGTGGATGTGGCACGAATTGCCCTCGCGCTCGTTCGGCTTCGCCATGAACGTGATGGATTTGCCGAACTGCTGTGCGATGTCCTTCGCCGCCGTCTTGTAGACGGAATGGTTGTCCGCGGTGGTGATGACGTCGTCGTACTTGAACGCGATCTCGTGCTGGCCGAGGTTGCATTCGCCCTTGGCCGATTCGACCGTCATCCCCGCGCCGTACATCGCGTTGCGAATTTCGCGCAGGAGCGGCTCGACCCTTGCTGAACCAAGGATCGAATAGTCCACGTTGTATTGGTTCGCCGGCTTGAGACCGCGGTAGCCGCTCGCCCACGCGTCCTCGTAGCTCGTGTCGTAGACGACGAACTCAAGCTCGGTCCCCGCGAGCGCCTTCCACCCGTGGGCCGCGGCGCGCTCGGCCTGGGCGCGGAGGATCTGGCGCGGCGAGACCCGCACGGGGCCGCCCTCCTCAAGAGCGAGGTCGCACTGGATCATCACACTCCCGGGGCGGTGCGGGAGCCGCCGGATCGTGCCGAGGTCCAGCTCGAAGACCATGTCCCCATAGCCCTTGTCCCAGGACGAAATGTCGTAGCCGTCAACCGTGTTCATCTCGACGTCCACGGCGAGAAGGTAATTGCAGCCCTCCGTCCCGTGCTCGAGGACGGAGTCGAGGAAGAACTGCGCATGCAGAAGCTTGCCCTGCAGGCGGCCCTGCATATCGGTGAAGGCGAGGATCACGGTGTCGATCTCACCGATATCGATCGCCGAGCGGAGCTGCTCTACAGTGAGCAGGCGATCGTTACGGACTGACATGGTTGACAGATTCATGCTGGTAACTCATTTCAAGAGGCCCTTGAGGAGGGCGGCGGTCGCGTCGCAATGCTCATGCATGACGAAGCGCGCGCGTTCGGCGTCGCCCTCGAGAATCGCGTGCACGATCGTGTAGTGCTGCTCATCCGAATTGGCGATGTTGGCTTGGAGGAACGGGATTTCGGCGAGGAATTGGTGGACCTTGGCCTGGACGAGGCTGCACGCCTTGGAGAGCTCGTCGGAGCCGCACACGGAGGCGATCGCGAGGTGGAGGCGGGCGTCGGCCTGCCGGTAGTCGGCGGGCGAGTTCGCCTTGCCGAGGTCCGCGAGGCATTCGGTGAGCAGCGCCCGCTGCTCGGGCCCGAGCGCCGTCTTGGCCGCGCGATACGCGGCCCCCGGCTCGATCACGGAGCGGAACACCACGATGTCTTCGATCTCGGCCTGGCGATCGTGCGAGGGATGCGCCTCGCCGGGCCATTCCCCCGCGAGCTGCTCGACGATCGTGCCGCCGCCCCGCCCGCGCGTCGTCGAGACGAACCCGGCAGCGCGCAGGGCGCTGATGGCTTCGCGGAGCGTCGCGCGGGAGACGTTGAGGCGTTCCGCGAGCTCGCGCTCGTTCGGCAGCTTCGAGCCGGGCCGGAAGATCCCGAGCTGAATGGCAGAACCGAGCTGCTCGACGCAGGATTCGAAGGCCATGTGGCCCCGAACGGGGTGGAGCATGGCGTCGACGAGAGGCGAATCCATCGTGCTGGTCATGGCGTCAGGCTATTCCTCGAGGAGCTTCTCGGCCTGAATCGTGAGATGCGAGGCCTCTTCCGCCGTCATGAAGTGCTTCCGTCCCTTCGCGAACCAGAGCGTCGTGGCGAGCAAGCCAACGACGACGACGGCGATCGGCGCGTAGTTGAACGTATCGACCGTGATCGGCGTGACGGGCGGGAGGACGAAGAGGACGACGATGAACGCGACCCAGACGACGGCGATCCAGCCCACGAGCGGGCTCCACCGGCCGAGATTCCACGGGCCTGGCGTGAAGTTCTTGTCGAGGCGGCGGAGCAGGACTGGTGTCACGTAGGCGATATAGAGGCCGATGACGGCGATCGACGTCACCGCGAGGTACGCCGTGTAGTTGAACAGAGCGGGTGCCGCGAGGACGATCGAGATCACGACGCACAGCCAGATCGAGTTGGTCGGCGTGCCCGTGCGCGGGTTCACCTGCGCCCAGAGGCGCGAGCCCGGGATCGCATTGTCGCGGGAGAACGCGTAGCTCATGCGCGAGTTCGCGGTCACCGAGGCCATGCCGCAGAAGAACTGCGCGCCGCACACGATGAAGAGCAGGAACTTCGCGACGGTCGGGTTGTTGAGCGCGTCGAGGAAGACCTGCGCCGGGGGAAGCCCCGTGGAGGTTCCCGAGAGGGCCGTGAGGCCGTCGTCGCTCCCGTCCTGGATCGCCGCTGTGATCGAGTACAGGAGGATCCAGCCGCCGATGATCGAGATGACGACGCTCATCACGATGCCGCGCGGGGCGGCGATAGAGGCGTTCTTGGTCTCTTCCGCGACGTGCGCGGAGGCGTCGTAGCCCGTGTAGGTGTACTGGGCCATGAGGAGGCCCATGAAGAAGACGTACGGGGCGAAGCTCCAGCCGGTCTGGTTATGCCAGGCCGTGAACGTCCACGCCGCCGACTGGTGAGCGGTCGGCATGATCCACAGCGCGCCCACGATGATCGCGACGCCGACGATGTGCCACCACGCCGAGACGTTCGAAAGGAGGCTCACGATCTTGACGCCGAACGTGTTGAGCAGGCCGTGCACGATGATGAGGACGATGAAGAGGACGAACGTTCCGACCGGGCTGGGCTCGACGCCCCACGTGAGATTCGCGAACGCCATCATGGTGACGGCGGCGCCATAGTCGATCGCCGCGGTCACCGCGACCTCGCCGAGGAAGTTGAACCAGCCGACGAACCAGGCCCACTGGCGCTTGTTGGTCTTCGCGAGGCGTCCGGCCCAGAAGTACAGGCCGCCGGCCGTGGGGTACTTCGAGCAGACCTCGGCCATCGCGAACGCGACGCACAGCACGAACGCGCCGGCGAGCGGCCAGCCCAGGTTGATGGCGGCCGGGCCGCCGGAGTTCAGGGCGATCGAGTACGAGGTGAAGCAGCCCGCGAGGATCGAGATGATCGAGAAGGAGACTGCGAAGTTCGAGAATCCGGACATGCCGCGCCGGAGTTCCTGCTTGTAGCCGAGCTCGGCGAGCACGGCCGCATCGCTGTCCACGGGCGCGTCGGGGATCTTGGTGGTTTCTTCACTCATGGATGTGCTGCCTGTCTTGGGGAGGAGCAGAACGTGATGAGTGATTGTTGCGTGGATCACACCGCTAAGTCAATGGCCTGACTTTAGACTTTTAACCATTACTGGCGGCTGCCGCTCGAGCCGGGGCGGTGGAGCGGCAGCTAGGGAATCGTGACGCGAGCTCGATCTCACTTTTCGACGGTGACGGGGCGCTGCCGCCGCCGGGCATTCGGAGCGGGCGCTTCCGTGCGCTCGAAGCCCTGGTACTTCGCGGCCCCGATCAGGACGGCGAGCGCCAGCAGGTCATAGACCGCCCACGTAACGTTCACGAGGGTTCCCAGCCCTTCGCCGAGGCCGAGCAGCCACCGCACGAGTCCCAGGAGGCAGGCGAGGGCGAGCAGCACCGCGACGATGGCCTGGAACCGGAGCAGCCGGAGCGGCTTGACGCCGGACTGGCGGGTCTTGGGCGTGACCGCAAAGCCGAGCGGGCGGCCGAACCAGACGTTCGCCGCGGCGGTGGTGCAGGCCCGGATCCACGTGGGGAAGAGCGCCAGGCTGTACTGCTGGCCGCGCCACGTGGGCGCGCCGTTGGCCGCGACGAGGAAAAGCGCCTGATTCAGGATCATGAACGGGACAAACCGGGCGAAGAACTCGAGGCTGAGCGCGTGCACGGGCAGGATCCCGGTCAACAGGTACACGAGAGGGCCCGCGAAGTAGATGACGGCGGCGAAGCCCGAGAGATAGCTCCACATCGTGCCGAGGTACATGAGCCGCTGCGCGAGCGAGAGGCCCCGCATGGTCAGGGGATTCTCCCGGAGCATGACCTGGATGGTGCCCTGCGCCCAGCGCAGCCGCTGGGAGAGCATCGAGGGCAGATCCTCCGGGGCAAGCCCGACGGCGAGGACCTCGTGGTGGTAGACGCTCCTCCACCCCGCCGCGTGCAGCCGCATCGACGTCGACATGTCCTCCGTCACGGAGATTGTCGAGAGCGGCATGACGGGCTGGGCCTCGTGCGCCCGATCGATGTTCGCGGCCTCCAGAACGGCCATGACCGACTCGAGGGCCCCGAGCGGGGAGAGGTCCCGCGCGGCGAGGCGGTCGACGGCGGCCGCGTACACGCCAGCGTCCTCGGCCAGCTCGTGCGGGTCGCCGAGTTCGAGGCGGAGCTGGGCGAGATCGGCATTGAGCGCCGCGAGATCCCCGGCGACCAGGTTCCGGACGGCCGCATCGGTCTGGCTCTGAACCCGGTAGGTCGCCTCCGCGATGGAGCCTCCCGCGGCGAGATCCCTGTTCCCCGCGGCGAAGGCCTCCTCGACGTGGGCCAAGAGGGCGGCCACACGCTTGTCCTTGGCCTCGGGACGACGGCGCGCGCGGCGGATCACGCGCTGCCCGGCGGCGAAGGCCGTGCGGACCCTGCGCTCGGTGTCGGCGACGTAGCCCGAGAGGCCGAGCTGCATGAGGGCCTCCCGGCGCATGACCGCGTTGGAGCCGCAGAAGAACGCGGCATTCCACCCATCCTTGCCCCGCATGATCGGTCCATAGAACAGGGGCGCCTGGCTCCCGAGCGGGTCGTCGGACTGGACGTTGCCGAACCACTGCGGGGACTGGACGAACGCCACCCGGCGGTCCGAGAAATACCCGAGCATCCGGTCCAGGATGTTCGGGTTCGGGACCTGGTCGGCGTCGAGGACGAGGAAGAACTCGCCCTGGGTCTGCTGGAGCGCGTTGTTGAGATTCCCGGCCTTCGCGTGCCGGGGCTTGCCGTCCCACTCGGCGCCGCGGCTGATGTACCCGGCGCCGAGCTGCTCGGCGGCCTCCTTCAGGTGCGGCCGCGCGCCGTCGTCCAAGACCCACGTCTGGTGCGGGTACTCGATCGCCAACGCCGCGCGGACGGTGGCGAGGACGAGCTCGGGCTCCTCGTTGTACGTCGTGATGAACACGTCCACCGTCAATCCGACGGCCGGATCGGGCGGCGAGGAGGCGTGATCCAGCGACCTCCAGGCGGCCAATGCGAAAAGCGAGACATCGATGAGCGAAAACGTCTCCGCCGCAACGAGGGGGACCGCAATCCACCATGCATCCCAATTCAGGGAGAAAAGCCAGCGCCAGGCCACGTAGTTCACCCCGAGAAGCAACGTGAAGACGATGACAACCCGGAGAACAAGTCGCCTCATGGGGCTTACAGTATCGGTCACTTATCTCGCGCCCCTAGTTCCATCACCACACCGATAGTCCTGTTACAGCTCACCGGATCCCCTTAGCTTCGTCTGGCGGCCAGAGCGGCGGCGGGAGCGGTGGCCGAGGCCCCGGAGCTGTCGATGCGCCAGTCGACTTCCTTGTTGTAGTCGAACCAGACGAACGCCGTGATGTCAGGCTGCGCGGCGAGGTAGGAGACGAGGGCGGTGTTCCAGTCGGCCTTCGAGCCGCCCGCCTCGGCCGAGGCAGTCTCGGCGATCATGATCGGCTTGCCGGGCGCGAGGCCGCGCAGCTGGCTCAGCCCGTCGCCGAACAGCGCGGACGGGACCGTCCATGAACTCCACGACTGCGAGGAGCCCCAGTTGTAGCCGTCCAGGGCGACGACGTCGACGTAGCCCGCGCCTGGGTACAGGCCGGAGAGCGGGGTCGAGCCCCAGTAGGGCACGTTGGGGCTCCAGACCCAGGAGACGTTGGACGCGCCCGTCGAGGCGACGACGTCGTGGACGTGGCGCCAGGCTGCGACGTAGTCGCCCAGCTGGTTGCCGTTGACGGACTCGGCCCACGGGTACCAGTTGCCGTTCATCTCGTGGGCGAAGCGGAGCATGACCGGCTTGCCCCACGAGGCAAGAGCGGTCCCCCACTGGCGGATGTACGTGTCGAAGTCGCCGGCGGCGATGCGGGCGAGGGCGTACGCGGGCTGGTTCACGCCGTTGCCCGACCAGAGCCACGGCTCCCACGTGACGAGGCTCGTGGCGCCGCGCGCGGAGACGGCATTCAGGTCCGCGATCGGGGCCGACTGGGAGAAGTCCTTGTACGAGAGCACGATCGAGGGGTTCTCGTTCACGAGGTTCGCGACGGCGTCGAGCTCGCTCGTCGCCTGCGGGCCGCCCGGCGTCGCCACCCCGAACCGCAGCGGCGCAGAGCTGATCGGCGGGGTGGCCGCCGTCGTCTTCTTCGTGCCGGTCGTCTTCGTCGCCGCCGCGCGGGCCCCCGCCACAGTCGAGGAGGGGCTCTTGTAGTCGGCACCGCTTCCGGGGCGCGGCGCGGCCTGCGAGGGCGCCGCCAGGCTCAGCAGGACCGTGAGGGCCAGCGCGATGCCGGCTGCGGCGGGCCCGGCGAGCTTCTTCTTGTGCACATGGACTCCCAGCTGGTCGGAAGAGAGGCCCTGCACGGGGTGCGAAGCCGCCCCACACGCCCGAGCGGCAGGCCTCCGTCCAGATCCTTGCAGGCGCCGGGCATCCCGCGCCAGAAGCTGGGTGAAGCCTTGGCAAATCCTGCGTAGGCCGCGCGCCGCACCGCAGAGGCGACCCGCGCCGCCGTCGTCCGCCGAAGGCTAGGCGGTGACGCCGAAGAGCTCGCCGATGCCCGCGAGATCGAGCGTGTGCGAGGTGTGATCGCGCTTCGCCTCGAGGTAGCGGACGTTCGACGCCGAGACGTGCACGCCCGTGGGGACGCGCTCGGCGACGTCGATGCCGAGGTCCTCGAGCTGGCGCGCCTTGTCCGGGTTGTTGCTCAGGAGGCGGATCCTCTCGGCACCCACGGCGAGCAGCATCTGCGCGGCAGCGCGGTAGTCGCGCTCGTCCTCGCCGCGGCCGAGGGCGAGGTTCGCCTCGTACGTGTCGAGGCCCTCGTCCTGGAGCGCATAGGCGTCGAGCTTCGCGTAGAGCCCGATGCCGCGGCCCTCTTGGCGCAGATAGAGGAGGAACCCGCCGGCCTCGGAGATCCGCTCGACCGCCTCACGGAGCTGGGGCCCGCAGTCGCAGCGCTGCGACCCGAACACGTCGCCGGTGAGGCATTCGCTGTGGGGACGCACGAGCGGCGGCTCGCCTCCCGCCGTCGAACGTTCGACGGCGCCGGCCCAGTCCCCGAGGCCCAGCAGCAGGTGCTCGCGGCCGTCGACGAGGTCGTGGAACGTGAAGACATCGGCGACCGTCTCGAAGCCGTCGGCGAAGCGGAGGGGGACGCGGACGCGAGTGCGGACATTCGCCGTCGGCAACGCTGCGGGGGCGGAAAGCTCAAGGTTCATGGTCAGCTCCAAAGGTTGACGCGGCAACTACAGGAGCCAACTCGCTTGATGATTCAAGTTATTCCGGTTTCCCGGAGAATTCTTCCGGAGTTCACCCGGGGACGTTAACGTTCCCCGCGTGAAGCGCTTCTTCGGAGAACCCGCAACCCTCTGGCCGTCCCTCCGGAACCGGCTGCACGTGTACGTGCTGCCGGACGACGAGCTGAGGTCTGCCCTCGTCGAACGGCAGCGGGCCCTCGACGGCGTCGACTACTGCTCCGTCCAGCCCGCCGAGTACCTGCACGCGACGGTCCAGCAGCTCTCCCGCACGAGCAGCGAAGCCGACCCCGCCGCCGTCGGCCGTTTCCTCGAACGCCTCGGCGACCTCGCCGCGGCGACCAAGCCGTTCGAGGTGCCGCTCGGCGCGCCCGTCGTCGACGACTTCGCGCTCGGCGCGCGGGGCCTTGCGACGCCCGAGTGGACGGCCCTCCTCGACGGCGTGCGCGCCGCCGCGGCGGACACCGTCAACGCGGGCCTACCGATCCCCGACCCGCCCTTCGCGCCCCACGTCACGCTCGGGTATGGCGTGGCCGAGGGCAGCGGCGAGCGCATCCAGGGCGCATCGGATTCCCTCGGTGGCGAGCCGCTGCCGCCTCTTGTGGTCTCCAGCATGCACTTCCTGGCCGTGCACCAGGACACCGAGCGGGGCACCTTCACGTGGGACACGACGACGGAGCTCGCCTTCGGCGGGTGACGGCCCGGGCGGCGCAGGCGTGCCGCTCCCCCGCACGGGGCTTCTCCGCACCGGGCGCCCTTCGCCGCAATGGTGCTGCGGCCCCGCAGCACAATAGCGGCGAAGCGGCGCAGCTGCGTGATCGCTCAGGTGAAGCCGAGGTCAGGCCGCCTTCGCGAATGCCCCGGCCCCCTGAGTCGTTCGGAGCTTTCGCGCACAACAACCATGCCCTCGTCGTTGTGGTGGGAATTCTCTCACTCGTCGTGGTGCTGTCAATGACGGCCGGCCTCGCTGGGCTCACTCGGGTCCTTGCCCGTCGGAGGCCTGTCATCGCAGTCCTGGCATCGGCCGTGATGGTCCAGGGGTTCCTCGCATACCTCATCATCGTGGGCACCGACAATGCGAACGCCGCGCTCGCGCTCTCGCAGCCCGAGACCGTGCTTGCCGCGGCCCTCGACGCCTCGACGAAGACGGTCCTGTTCAATGCCGCGTTCGTGCTGTTCCTCATCGGCCACGTTCTCGGACCGGTTCTCATGTGCATCGCGGTGTGGCGATCGAACTTCGCGCCGTGGCCGGTGGCCCTGCTGCTTCCTGTCGGTGCCATCGGGCATCTTGTGGCCGAAGTCGTCAGCGTGGCCGCCGCAGACATCGCCGCGTTCGCCGTGTTCGGCGCGGGCTTCGCCGCTCTGGGTTACCTCATGCTCCGACCGTGGCGGCTCTGAGCGCCGACAGGATCCGCCAGACCCAGAGCGGCGGCCCATGCCGGGGCCAAAGCCGGGCCGCGCCCTACACCGCCTCGAGCACGCTCACGTAGTTCGCGATCCCGACACCGCCCATGTTCTGCACCGCGGCCCGCCGGGGCGAGGGGAGCTGCATCGCGCCGGCCGTGCCGGTGAGCTGCATGGCGGCGAGGACGTGCTGCGAGACGCCGGTCGCGCCGACGGGGTGGCCCTTGGCCTTGAGCCCGCCGGAGACGTTGATCGGGAGGCGGCCCTCGCGGTACACCCAGCCCTCCTCGATCGCGCGGGAGCCCTGGCCGGCGGGCGTGAGGCCCATGGTCTCGTAGATGACGAGCTCGGCGATCGTGAAGCAGTCGTGGACCTCGGCGAAATCGAGGTCGTCGAGGCCGATTCCGGCCATCGCGAAGGCCCGCTCCCACGAGAGACGCGTCCCGGCGAATGCGGTCGGGTCGCGACGCTCGGCGGGGAGAAAGTCGTTCGCGTGGCCGAACCCGGCGAGCCGCACGGGCGCCGTCACGGCCCCCACGCGCGGTGCGAGAGATAGCACAACGGCCGCGGCGCCGTCGGACACCGGCGAGCAATCGGTGCGGCGCAGCGGGTCGGCGACCATCGGGTTCTTGTCCGAGACCGTCCGGCAGAACTCTTCCCCGAGGTCCCTGCGCAGCTGCGCGTACGGGTTGTCCACGCCGTTGCGGTGATTCTTCGCGGCGATGCTCCCGAGGACGTCCGAGACCGGCCCGTATCGCTTCTCGTAATGCTTCGCGACCTCGGCGAAAAGGGCGGTGAAACCGGCCGACGACGGCTGGCCGGCCATGTCGTAATCCGCGCCGAGGAGGGCCGCGCCAACCTTCTCCGCGCCCGCGGGCGTCATCATCTCGGCCCCGATCACGAGCACGTTCCGCGCCGTCCCCGCGAGGAGCGCCTTGGCGCCCTGCTGCACGGCGGCGGAACCAGACGCGCACGCGTTCTCGACGCGCGTCGCGGGGACGCCGAGCAGGTCCGGGGAGAGCTGGAGGGCGAGCGAAGACGGGAACGCGAGCGGCATCATGCCAGCGTTGAACTGGCCCACGTACACCTCATCGACCTGCCCCGGCTCAAGCCCGGCATGCGCGAGGGCCTCCCCCGCGACCTGCACGATGAGCGACTCGAGCGTCTCCTCGGACAGCTTCCCGAAGCGGCTGTGCCCCCAACCCGTGATGAGGACGTCCTTGCCGAAGTGTTCCTTGAGGCTCATGCGAGAACTCCTTCCAGAGAGTGGTCGACGTCGAAATCGGCTTCCGTCTTCTCTCGCACCTCGTCGAGGTCCACGCCGGGCGCGAGGCGACGGAGCACGAGGCGGCGAGCGCCGTCGTCGTTTGTTTCGCCCGCCCCGCCCGCCCGAGCCGTGGCGGCGGACCCGCCGGCGGCAGATCCATGCACGACGTCGAACACCGCGAGGTCCGTGATGATGCGGTCGACGACGCCGCGCCCCGTGAGCGGGAGGGTGCACTCCGCGACGATCTTGGGCGAGCCGTCCTTCGCGACGTGCTCGGTGAGCACGACGATGCGCGGCGTCCCGGCGACGAGGTCCATCGCCCCGCCCATGCCCTTGACCATCTTTCCGGGGATCTGCCAGTTGGCGAGGTCACCCGCGGCGGAGACCTGCATCGCCCCGAGCACCGCGACCTTGACGCGCCCGCCGCGGATCATGCCGAACGACTGCGCGGAGTCGAAGATGCTCCCGCCCGGCAGGACCGTCACGGTCTGCTTGCCCGCGTTGATGAGGTCGGCGTCCTCCTCCCCCTCGAACGGGAACGGGCCCATGCCGAGCAGTCCGTTCTCGCTCTGCAGCGTCACCCGCACGCCCTCGGGCAGGTTGTTCGCGACGAGGGTGGGGATGCCGATCCCGAGGTTGACGTAGTCGCCGTCGTTCAATTCCTCGGCCGCGATCGCGGCCATCTCATTCCGTGTCCAGGCCATGGCTTTCTCCTTCAGGCGATCGCATCCGCGAGCCGCGGGCGCACGGTGCGCTGCTCGATGTCCTTCACGCGCGCCCTCGCCCGCACGAGGTGCTGCACGTACACGCCCGGGGTGACGATGTGGTTGGGGTCGAGCTCGCCGATGCCGACGATCTCCTCGGCCTCCGCGATCGTGACCCGGCCGGCCGTGGCGACGACCGGGTTGAAGTTCCGGGCCGTGTACCGGTAGACGAGGTTGCCCTCGAGGTCGGCGGTGTGCGCGTGGACGAGCCCAACGTCCGCGACGATGCCCCGCTCCTGCACGTACTGCTTCCCGTCGAACTCGGCGTGCGGCTTGCCCTCCGCGACCAGTGTGCCGACGCCCGTGCGCGTGTAGAACGCCGGAATCCCGGCGCCGCCCGCGCGGAGCCGCTCCGCAAGCGTGCCCTGCGGGACGAACTCGACCTCGAGCTCCCCCGCGAGATACTGCTCCGCGAAGAGCCGGTTCTCCCCGACATACGAGGCCACGACCTTGCGCACCTGGCCCGACTCGAGCAGGACGCCGAGGCCCTTGCCGTCGACGCCCATGTTGTTCGAGACGACCGTCAGGTCCCTCACTCCGCTCTCCCGAACGGCCTCGATGAGGTCGGCGGGGATCCCGCTCAGGCCGAACCCGCCGACGGCGATCGTCGCGCCGTCGTGCAGGACCTCCGCCAAGACCTCGGAGGCGTCTCCCCTCAGCTTTCCCATGGACTGCCCTTTCGTTCACCACGTTGTGGACGGATGCAATGTCCCTCGAGGCTAGGAGGATCGATGCAAGCCATCAATGCCCTGCCTTGTCCTGGACGCACAGTGTGGACGTGGGCTGATCGATCGTCCACAATGTGGCTAGTTTCTGCGAGAAGTGAGGAGCTTGAAATTCAGATGGCGCAGGTTCAGGGCACACAGGTCGTGGGGCGCGTCGCGGAGCTCCTGCGGCTCATCGGAGGGAGGCCGGCGGGAGCGTCGACGGCGTGGCTCGTCCGCATGTCGGGCCTCACGCGCCCGACCGCCTACCGGATCCTGACGGCCCTCGCCGCAGAAGGGCTCCTCGACACCGACCCTGCGAACGGGAACTGGGTGCTCGGGACCGAACTCTTCCTGCTCGGCTCGGCGGCCTCGACTCGGTTCCCGTTCGAAGACCTCGCGCGGCCTAGCCTGCGCCGCGTCGCCGAGGAATCGGGCGAGAGCGCGTTCTACAGCATCCGCCGGAGCTCCGAGACTGTCTGCTTGCTCCGCGAGGAGGGGAGCTTCCCGGTGCGCTCGTTCGTGCTGCGCGAAGGCGTGCGGTTCCCGCTCGGCGTCGCGTCGGCCGGGACCGCGATCATGGCGTTCCTCCCCGACGAAGAGCAGGACGCCTTCCTTTCGCGCTGGGACGAACACGCGGGCGAATTCGCCTCCGGCCACACCGAGCCCATCGTGCGGAAGCAGCTCGCGGAGACGAGGCTGCAGGGCTACTCCCTCAATCCGGGGCTCGTCCTCGAGGGCAGCTGGGGCATGGGCGCGGCCGTCTTCGACCGCAACGGGAGCCCCGTGGGCGCCGTCTCCATCACAGGCATCGAGCCGCGCTTCCGGCCTGAGCGACAGGAGTTCCTCGGGAGGCTCCTCTTGGAGGAGGCGCACCGCATCAGCGCGCGGCTGCCGGGGCGGCCCTAACAGCCGGGCCGCGCGCGGCGACGGAATGCGCGGAAGCCACCTGCGCCGTCGTCCGTCGTCGGGGCGGATGACGACGGGCGGACGACGGCGGGCGGGCGACGACGCGCAGTGCCACGAGCGCCGTCACCTGTCCGTGCGCGGTAGCGCCGGGAGGGCCGCGAGGACGGCGGCGCGGTTCTCGCCCGCGGCCGCGAGGAGGTCCGCGACGATGGGCCGCAGGAGGAGGACGAGCGACTGGCCCTCCACAGTGCAGTCGGCAAAGTGCTCCGGATCGAGAGCCGCGGCGATCTCGGCGAGGGCACCCGCGCCGTCGGCCTCGGCACGGAGCGTGCGCGAGTCGCGGACCAGCTCGTGTCCCAGCGCGATCGACGCGCCCGAGAGGCCGTCGAGGAGGGAAGCGAGCTCGAGCCGCCCCGCAGTATCGAGCGCCCGGTGTTCGAGGGCGAACACGAGCCGCCGGCAGAAGATCCGACTGCCCCTCAAGGCGAAGTCGACGTGCCGGACCCCTTCCTCGAGGGAGCTCACATAGCCCCGCCGCGACCAGCGGAGCGGCGAGAAGACGGCGGACTCGCCTGCCTGCTCGACGACTCGCGCGGCGTTCTCGATGAGCTGTTGGGTTTCGCGCCCCTCGAGCAGCGCGCTCCACGCCTTCTGCGGCGACCCTTCGAGCAGCGCCTGCGAGGCGCCGTCGAGCATCTTCGCGAGGGCGGCGGTGAGTCGGAGCACGGCGCGGCCCGGCCGGCGCGTATCCCGCTCCGGCACGAGCGCGACGGCGATGAGGGCGCTCGCCCCGCCGACGGCCGAGTCGACGCTCGTCGCAAGGACGCCGTCGAAGGAGACGGGCGCCATGGAGACGAGCAGCGATTGGATCGCGAGCTGGGTGGCGAAGAGCGGGCCGCCGCCGAGGATCCGCGCGACCGTCACGGTGACGACGACGATGACGAGCGCCTGCCAAGCGCCCCGGCCGAGCGCCGTCGCGAGGACGCCGCCCAGGATGACCCCCGCCGTGCAGCCGCCGGCCACCTGCACGGCGCGCGGCAGCCGCCGCTCGTTCGAGAACTGCAGGGTGATGAGCGCGGACACCGCGGCAAATGTCGGCGTCGTGTGGCCCAGGACGAGGTGGGCGAAGCTGTACGCGCCGACCGCGCACAGGCCGAGCCTCAGGGCGTACTCGAACGACGACGCCGACCGACGCAGGCGAGAGGCGACGAACCGCTTGACATCCACACACACGATGGAAGCAAAGCCGGGAAACGGCGGCGCGTCGCCGACGTTTCCTCCGCTTTTCCCGCCGCTCACGGCGCGCAATTCCGGGGCTCGACGACGATATTCGGGCAACGTGATATTGCTTACGTAGGCGGCGGCGGGCCGACCCCGGCAGAGCGGAGCGCATTCGATGAACCAGACCGAACCCGCCACGGATTCCGTGGTTGAAGCGGCACGCGGAATCTGGCTCGTGCGCGGCGGCTCGTCGAACTGGATCATCGTGAAGGATCCCGAGAGCGCTTCCTTCACCCTCATCGACGGTGGCTATCCGGCGGACTATCCGGCGCTCGTCACGTCGCTCGGGCTTCTGGGGCTTCGGCCGCAAGACTGCGCGGCGGCGCTCGTGACGCACGGCCACGTGGACCATATCGGCGGGCTTCAGCGGCTCGAGGCGGACTACGGCGTGCCGGTGCTGTGCCATGCGGACGAGGCCGCCAACCTCATGGGACCCGACCGAGAGCAGGTCACGCTCGCCCGGATCGTCCCGCAGCTGTGGCGCGGGAGGGTGCGGCGTTGGCTGCGGCTCGCCCTCTCACTGGACGCCCTCGAACCTGTCTCGATCACGCCGTCGTCCGCCTTCCGCGACGGCGACCGGCTCGACGTCCCGGGCTCGCCCACGGTCCTGCATTTCCCGGGGCACACCTCCGGCGCCTCGGCGTTCCTCTTCGACATCGACGGCGAGCGGATCCTCGTGAGCGGCGACGTCGCCGTCACGGCGCACGAGACGCTTCCCGGCGGCGCGCCCCGCGCTCAGCTCCTGCCGCCGATGTTCCACCGTGACCGCGCCGTGGCCGGGGCGAGCCTCGAGCGGCTCCTCGCGCTCAAGCCGGACGTCCTGCTGCCGGGGCATGGGCCGGCGCTGCGGGTGGGGTAGGGCTCAGCGGCAGATCTTCTAGTCGGCGGAGGTGATCGCTGATTCTCTGCCACATCTCCAACGTTGTACTGTGACTCCAACGTTGTACTGGGACCTGACGTGCGATGCGGAAGCACAGGCTGCGAGGGAGGGACACATGGCCGTGACCATGAGGGAGGTGGCCGCTGCCGCGGGAGTCTCGATCAAGACGGTCTCCAATGTCATCAACGACTACCCGGCCATCCGGCCGGCGACGCGCGAGCGTGTGCTGGCGGCCATCAGGGAGCTGGGGTATCAGCCGAACCTCTCAGCCAGGGGGCTGCGCTCAGGCCGCACGGGGGTCATCAGCCTCATCATCCCCGACCTGAAGAACGCCTATTTCGCAGAGCTCGCCGACGCCGTCATGCGGGCAGCCGCCAAGGAGCGGCTCGCGGTGATCATCGAGCAGAGCGGCGGGGACCGCGACGTGGAGCTCGAGATCCTCCATGGCCCGCGCATGCGGATGGTCGACGGCGTGCTGTATAGCGTCCTGGGCGTGGGGCAGGAGGACACGGCGCTCATCGCTGACGTCCCGACGCCGATGGTCCTGCTGGGCGAGCGGATCTTCAACGGGCCGGCGGACCACGTGACCATGCGCAATGTCGAAGCCGCACAGGCAGCAACGGAGCACCTGCTATCGCTTGGCCGACGCCGGCTCCTGGCCTTCGGCAGGCACCCCCATGAGAAGGTCGGCTCGGCAGGCCTGCGCCTCAAGGGGTATCAGCGGGCTTTGGAGGCTCGCGGGATCCCCTACGACGAGAGCCTGGCCATCGAGGTCCGCCGGTGGCACCGGTCCGACGGCGCCGAGGCGATGCGGAAGGTCCTGACTTCGGGCCTCGAGTTCGACGGCGTGATGGCCTTCAACGATTCGATCGCCCTCGGAGCCATGCGCGTGCTCCAAGAGGCCGGGCTGCGGATTCCGGGCGACGTCGCGATCATCGGCTTCGACGACATCGACGAGACGCGCTACAGCCTCCCCACGCTGTCGACGATCGACCCTGGCCGCGAGGAGATCGCGGAGACGGCTGTGCGCATGCTCCAAGAACGCATCAAGGCCGACGACGGCCCTCCCCCGAGGGAGTTCGAAGCGGTCTTCCGCCTCGTCGCCCGCGAGTCCACGGACACCGTCCCGCACTGACCGGGGCGCTTTCCCAGAACCCTTGACATCGTGAGCTGGATCATACGAGGATTCCTTTACAACGATTACCTACAACGATGTACATCGTTCCGCCCAGGATTTCGTGAGCTTCAGGAATGCCCCGGCCTCGGTCAGAGAGCCGGCAGGACCACCCAACGAAGGGACCACAGTGAGAAGGAACGCAGTCGTCGCCGTCCTCTCCGCCACCGCACTGGCCGCCACGCTCGCGGGCTGCAGCGGCGGCGGCAACGAGGCCGCGGCCGACACCACCCAGAACTGCACTAACAAAATCGTCCGCCAGGACGCGCCCAAGGTCTCGGTCTGGGCCTGGTATCCGAACATGGCCAAGGTCGTCGACAACTTCAACAACGCGCACTCAGACGTGCAGGTCTGCTGGACGGTGGCCGGGCAAGGCGCCGACGAATACGCGAAGTTCCAGACCGCCGTCGAAGCGGGGAAGGGCGCTCCGGACGTCGTCATGCTCGAGGCGGACCACCTCGCCAACTACGAAATCCAGAACGCCCTCGTGGACCTGAGCAAGTTCGGCGCGAACGACGTGAAGAAGAACTTCAGCGCCGGTGCGTGGAAGGACGTGTCCCAGGGCGAGGCGGTGTACGCGATCCCGGTCGACGGCGGCCCGATGGCGATGATCTACCGCAAGGACGTCTTCGACAAGTACGGCATCCCCATTCCGACGACGTGGGCGGAGTACGCGGCCGATGCCCAGAAGCTCAAGGACGCAGGAGGGCCGGCGTTCGGCGATTTGGGGGCAAATGTGCCCGCGGTGCTGACCGCGCTCATGGCCCAGAAGGGAGCTGTACCGTTCAATTACGACCTCGCGAACCAGAAGGACGTCACCATCAGCCTCGACAGCCAGCCCGCCAAGGACGTGCTCAACTATTGGGCCGGCCTGGCCAAGAAGGGGCTCGTCGACAAGGTTGACCAATTCACGCCCGACTACATCTCCGGCGTCGTCGGCGGAAAGTACGCCACCTACGTTTCGGCCGCGTGGGCACCCGGGTACCTCAGCGGTGCGGGGGTTGGGAACGGCGCGGACAAGGGCCAATTCCGCGTCGCCCCGCTCCCCCAATGGGATGCCTCCAACCCGGTGTCGGTGAACTGGGGAGGCTCCGCGTTCGCCGTCACCTCCCAGGCCAAGAACCAGAAGCTCGCCGCCGAGGTCGCGATCGGGCTCTACGCCGATGACGCGTCGCTCACGGACGGCTGGAAGACGCAGACGATCTTCCCGCTGAACCAGAACGTGCTCAGCTCCAAGGAATTCATCAACAATCCCGTGGACTTCTTCGGCGGGCAGACGGCGAACAAGGACATCTACATCCCCGCCGAGAACGCGTACAAGGGCTTCGACTACAGCCCGTTCACGACCTACTACTACGCGCAGCTGCAGGCCGAGATCACCAAGATCAATTCCGGCGAAATCTCTGGCGATCAAGCAGCCACTGAACTCCAGAACACCATGGTGACGTACGCGAAGAGCCAAGGCTTCAACGTCAAGTAACCGCTCCGGGCCGTGCACGGAATTCCATGCACGGCCCGGACCTCGACCTGTTCGAAGGGAAGGGAAGATGGCAGACCACGAGTCGACGGCGACAGTGTCGCTGCTGCCAAGGGCCGCAGACCGGCCCATGGCAAGGTCGGAAGAAGTCCATCGGAAGGAATCCAGACGCGGCGGGAAGATGGCCGCGCGCCGGGCCAGGGTGGGCTGGGTATTCATCGCCCCGTTCGCCGTCGTCTTCGTGGCGTTCCTGCTCGCGCCGCTGGGGTACGCGTTCTACCTGAGCCTCTTCACGAAGGGGCTGGCCGCGGGAACGAAATTCAGCGGCTTCGACAATTACGTCCACGCCTTCACCGACCCCGCATTCCTCAAAGGCGTCTGGTTCGTCCTCCGGTTCTCAGTTGTCCTCATTCCCGTCCAGATGGCGGTCTCGCTCGCCGCCGCCCTCGTCCTCGACGGGCTCACGAGCCGGATGGCGCGCTTCTCGCGCCTCATGATCTTCCTGCCCTACGCGATCCCCGCCGTCATCGGCGCGCTCATGTGGGGCTTCCTGTACAGCCCTAGCTTCGGCCCGTTCCAGCAGATCGCCTCGGTGTTCCAGGCCCAGGCGCCGTTCCTGCTGAGCCAGGACAAAGTGTTCTACGGCCTCATGAACGTGGTGACGTGGCAATGGGCCGGGTATTACATGATCATCCTCTACGCCGCGCTGCAGGGAATCGATCCATCGCTCTACGAGGCCGCCAGGATCGACGGCGCGAATTCCTGGCAGGTGGCCTTCCGGATCAAGGTGCCCCTGGTGTCCTCGGCCCTCGTCCTCATCCTCGTGTTCGCGCTAATCGGAACGCTGCAGTTCTTCTCCGAACCCCAGATCCTCAAGCCCATTTCCAACGGCAGCATCACGCCAGACTTCACGCCGAACATCTACGCCTTCAACCTGGCGTTCGGCTACGCGCAGTTCAATTACGCGTCGGCGATCTCGTTTGCCCTCGGAATTGTCGTCTTCATCGCGGTCTACGCCTTCATGTTCGCCACTCGCAAGCGAGGGAGTTCCCTCTCATGACCACCGCAACGATTGCCGCCCCGGCGCTGTCACGGAAGCCCCGCCCACGGCGGAACACGCTCGCACACCTCTTCCTGGCCGTCCTCGTGCTGTATTTCCTCGTGCCGATCTGGTGGCTCATCGTCGCCAGCACGAAGGACGCGCATGGGCTGTTCTCGGGATCGGCCGGGGCGCTGTGGTTCGACAACAACGTCAATCTGATGCAGAACCTGCAAGACCTCTTCACCTACAACGGCGGAGAATACCTGCGCTGGCTCGGCAATTCTGCCCTCTACGCACTCACCGGCGGCCTCGGCGCCACCGTGATCTCGGTTCTCGCGGGCTACGGCTTTGCCAAATACCGGTTCCGGGGCAGGAATTTCACGTTCGCTCTCCTGTTGGGATCGGTCATGGTCCCGCTGACCGCGCTCGTGATCCCCACGTTCATCCTCCTTTCCAACCTCAAGCTGACCGATACCGTCTGGGCCGTCATCCTGCCGTCCCTGCTGAGCCCCTTCGGGGTCTACCTCATGCGCGTCTACGTCGCCGAGGCCGTGCCCGACGAACTCCTCGACGCCGCGAGGATGGACGGTGCCGGAGAGTACCGAGCGTTCGTCCAGGTCTCGCTACCGCTTCTGCGGCCCGCCGCCGTCACCGTCCTCCTGCTCTCCGTCGTCGGCACCTGGAACAACTACTTCCTGCCCCTCGCGATGCTCTCCACCTCGAAGCTCTATCCGCTGACCGTCGGGATCGGGCTGTGGGAGCAGCTCGCCTCCTCGAACAACGGCAACGGCGCCCACTCGCTCTGGAGCCTCATCATCATCGGCTCGCTCGTCTCGGTCATCCCGCTCGTCGCCGCGTTCCTCATGCTCCAGAAGTACTGGCAGGGCGGCCTCTCGCTCGGCAGCCTCAAATAGCCCCTCTTGTTCCCTCTTGTTCCCTTTTGTTCCCTTTTGTTCCCTCAACCCTGAAACTCATTCACGAAAGCAGGACCATGCCTACCGCACGCCTCACCGTCAATCCCGATTTCACGGTCGGGCCCGTCAAAAGGCGACTGTTCGGCTCGTTCGTCGAGCACCTCGGCCGTTGCGTCTACGACGGGCTCTACGAGCCGGGTCACCCCCAGGCCGACGCCGAAGGGTTCCGCTCCGACGTCGTCGAACTCGTCAAGGAACTCGGCGTCTCCACCATCCGGTATCCGGGCGGCAATTTCGTCTCTGGCTTCCGCTGGGAAGACAGCGTCGGCCCGCGCGAGCTGCGGCCGCGGAGGCTTGATCTCGCGTGGCATTCGACGGAGACCAACGAAGTCGGTCTGCACGAATTCGCGAGCTGGCTCGAGAAGGTCGGTTCCGAGCTCATGCTCGCCGTGAACCTCGGAACGCGCGGAACCCTCGAAGCCCTCGACCTGCTCGAATACTCGAACATCCGATCTGGCACGGCGCTTTCAGACCTACGGGCGGCGAATGGCCGGCCCGAACCCTTCGGTGTGAAGATGTGGTGCCTCGGAAATGAGATGGACGGGCCGTGGCAGCTCGGGCACCGCTCGGCCGCCGACTACGGCAAGCTCGCCTCACAGACAGCCAAGGCCATGCGTCAGCTCGATCCGTCACTCGAACTCGTGGTGTGCGGCTCCTCGGGTGCGCACATGCCTACCTTCGGGGATTGGGAACGCGAAGTGCTCGCCCACACGTACGACGACGTGGACTACATTTCGTGCCACGCCTACTACGAGGAAAAGGATGGGGACCTAGGCTCCTTCCTCGCCTCGGCCGTGGACATGGACCGGTTCATCGAATCCGTCGTCGCGACAGCGGACCACGTCAAGGCCGCCAGGGGAAGCGACAAAACCATCAACATCTCCTTCGACGAATGGAATGTCTGGTACCTCGACCGCTTCCAGAAGGTCGAAAAGATCGAGGGCCTGGACAATTGGCCCGTGGCCCCCCGCCTGCTCGAGGATTCCTACTCCGTGGCGGACGCCGTCGTCGTCGGCAGCCTCCTCATCTCGCTCCTCAAGCACGCCGACCGCGTCGCTTCGGCTTCCCTCGCCCAGCTCGTCAACGTGATCGCCCCGATCATGACCGAGCCGGGCGGTCCCGCGTGGCGGCAGACGACCTTCTTCCCCTTCTCCCTGACGTCCCGGCTCGCTGCAGGCGAAGTCCTCAGCGTGAGTCTCGATACGCCTCACTACGAGACGGCGGCCTACGGCAGTGTGCCGCTCGTCGACGCCGCGGCCACCCACGACCAGTCCACGGGCACGACGGCGATCTTCCTCGTCAATCGATCCCAGCATGAGGAGGTCACGGTAACTGCAGACCTCGGCGCGTTCGACGCCGCCATCCTCCTCGATGCGCAGACGCTCGCCGACCCGAACGATGTCTACGCGAAGAACACGCTCAAGGCGCCAGATCGAGTCGGCCTGTCCCGCAACAAGACGGCGGAAGTGCGGGAGGGATCTCTCACCGTGACGCTCCCGCCGGTCTCGTGGACGGCTTTGAGCCTGGGCTGAGGCGAGCGGCCCGCACCGCTGGCGCCGACGACGTCCGTCACGCTTCCGCCCGGGCCGACGGCATGGGACGGGCGGGGGCCCGCCCGTCCCGCCGCCCTTCCCGGAGGAGGAGGCCGATATAGGTCAGGTCGAGCGCCGAGCAGAGGAGCCCGATGCCGAGCACGAACGCCCAGCCCGAAAGCAGGCCGAATTGGATTGTCGGAGCGAGGGTTCCGAGCCATTTCGCGACGGCGATGGTCAGGCTTTGGCCGCGACGGCCGCGCCGCGCGACCAGCATGGCGATGAAGAGCCCCGACATGAGCAGATTCTGAAGGAAGGCCGAATAGACCTCGCCATTCCTCCGCCCGAATTCGCCGAGGAACAGGAGCTGCACGGCCACGGAGGCCGCCAACAGGCCGATGCTTCCTACGGCAAAGGCCCGTCGGCCCAGCAGAGCCGAGAATTCCGTGAACCCGAAGCGGAAGAACGTGAAGAGAATCGCGATGTCCGCGAATGCCCACACGAGATTCACGTACCCCTGCACGCTCGGCGTTCCGGAGAGGTCGAGGACGGCGTAGATCCATTCCCACGCGATATTGAGCATGAGCGCCGCGACCGGAATGGCGAAGGTGCGCTGCTTGAAGCCAATCCGGATTGCGTCGGCGTAGACAATCGTCCAGGCAGTCCCGCTGAGAAGCGTCAGCACCGTGTCGATGCCGTTCATAAGGCGAGGGTACGCCTGCCTCCGGATTAGGCGGAGAGGCCGACGGCGAGGAGGACGACGGCGAGGAGCGGCGCCGCGAGCTGCGTGACGGCCGCGCTCCATTTCGACGGCGACGAAATCAGCAGGACGAGGCCCGCGGCCACCATGGAACCCGCGCCGGCAAAGACGAGCGTCGCGCCGACGGCGGTGGACCCCACTGCCGTCAGCACGATGCCCAGCCCGGTGATCAGCGCCAGGAACAGGTTGTAGAAGCCCTGGTTGAAGGCCAATTCCTTCGTGGTAGCGGCCTGCTCGGGAGAGAGCCCGAACACCGAGCGGGCCCGCTGGCCCGTCCACAGCACGGACTCGAGGGCAAAGATGTACACGTGGATGAGCGCGGCGACCGCCGCGAGAACAAGCCCGACGACTAGCACCAGGCCTCCTTCCCCTTGTTCCGGCGAAACGCTTCAGACAATAGTGAGGGTGACCTCGACGTTGTCGCGCGTCGCGTTCGAGTACGGGCAGATGCGGTGGGCCTTGGCGACGAGGACCTCCGCGGTCTCCCGGTCGATTTCGGGGAGCGTGATCTCGAGCGCCGCGGCAAGGCCATAGCCGCCCTCGGGCAGGGCGTGGAGGGACA
Source organism: Sinomonas terricola (assembly GCF_034931225.1). Classification (NCBI taxonomy): domain Bacteria; kingdom Bacillati; phylum Actinomycetota; class Actinomycetes; order Micrococcales; family Micrococcaceae; genus Sinomonas; species Sinomonas terricola. Next base: position 19,258 of record NZ_JAYGGQ010000005.1, on the reverse strand, counting down.
CGTCGGCGACGACCTCCGATTCAGAGGCGTTTGCCTTCTCCTGGGCGGCGACCCGCTTGAGCGCCGAGTGGAAACACGCCGCATAGCCGGCCGCGAAGAGCTGTTCGGGATTGGTCGCCCCGCCGGGCCCGCCGAGCTCGCTGGGAACCCGAACCTGCGCGTCGAGGTGCCCGTCCGTCGACTGGATCCTGCCGTTACGTCCGTCGCCCATGGCCGCGACGGTTGCCGTGTAGAGAGCTGTCATGCCCGCAATCATATTGGACACAATCTAATTGAACAAGTCATAAGATAGGAGCATGGAACGTTCGCTCGAGCTCGACGACCAGCTGTGCTTCCCGCTCTACGCGGCCGCGCGCGCCGTCACGCGCGCGTACAGCCAGCTGCTCTCGGACTCAGGGCTCACCTATCCGCAATACCTCGTGCTGCTCGCGCTGTGGTCAAGCGAAACGCCGCTCTCCGTGGGCGAACTGGGCGAGCGCCTGCACCTGGACTCGGGCACCCTCACGCCGCTCCTCAAACGCCTCGAATCCGCGGGGCGCGTGAGCCGACGGCGCGATGCGGCCGACGAACGGCGCGTCCTCGTTGCCCTCACCGAGTCCGGCGAGGCCCTTCGGGGCGAGGCGGCGTCGATCCCGACGGAGGTCGCGGCGCTAGTCGGGATCGATGACGGGCAGTTGGAAGTCCTCAAGGGCCTCCTCACGACGATCATCGACCGGCTCGAGAGCCGCTGAGCCGCCGTTGGGGTCACCAGAAGCGATATCCGCCGTCTCGTCATGACCCTCTTTTAGCGAGCCCCTCGGCCGCACCCCCGGAATTCCGCGGGAGACGACAGCGAGATCCGGTGTAGCAAAATGCTACAGTGGCCTTATGACCGCGATGCCGACACACCCCACTCGCATCGACCACGACGTCTATGAGGCAGCTAAGGCCGAAGGCGGAAGTGCTGCCGAGAGAATCAACCGGTGGGCCCGTATCGGCCGGGAGCTGGAGGCCACCAGCAGTGGTTCAGCTGTGGCCCGAGTGCTCGCGGGCAATGGTTCGTACGATGCGTTGGCCGAGCGAGAGCAGGCCGTGGTCCGGGCCGCATGGGATGAGCGGATCGCGTCGGCACTTGCATCGCTGAACTTCGAGCCGGAACTACTCGCCGCCGGTGAGACGTGGGCCGAAGCCGATGAGGACGGAAACCTCGTCATCAGGGGCGGGGAGTGAGTTCACCCGTTCTACATGTGCTCGCCGGCCCCAACGGGGCAGGCAAGACAACCTTCGTTGAAAGGGTCCTTGGCCCAAGCACCGGACTGCCCTTTATCAACGCCGACGCCATCGCTGCCCACAAGTGGCCCGGTGCGGAGGTAGAACACTCCTACGAGGCAGCACGAGCAGCAGATGACCAGCGGAACACGCTGCTGGCCGCTGGGGCATCATTCATCACCGAAACCGTGTTCAGCCATCCGAGCAAGGTCGAACTCGTGGAACGGGCCGCCGCCCACGGCTACCTCGTCACCCTGCACGTGATCATGATTCCCGAGGAGACCACTGTCCGCCGCGTCGACTACAGGGCCTCCCACGGCGGTCACAGCGTCCCCGAATCGAAGATCCGTGGCCGCTACTCGAGGCTCTGGTCCCATGTTGCGGCCGCACGGCTCGTGGCCGATCGGTCCAGGTTCTATGACAACAGCAAGGCGGCAAGCCCCTTTCGACTGGTCGCCGTGTACGAGCACGGCGTCGAGGCAGGGGAGTCCCAGTGGCCACCATGGACGCCGCCCGCGCTGCTGCACTAGCAGCTCCGGCCACCGCGACGGCGCCGCTCAGGCGACCAGGTCCCGCGCGTCGACCGTAGTGATGAACTCGGCGAAGAGCCCCGGCCACGCCATGATCCCGTAGGGCGTGCGGGCCACCACGATGCGGCTTCGGGGCATCCGCTCGTGCAGCTTGTTGGCCGTCGTGAGAGGGTGCGAGCGGTCTCCGCTCCACGCGAGGATCAGCGTGGGAACCTCGACGGTCGCGATGGCCTTCTTCTTCGGCAGGTCGGTCGCGGCCGCACCCCGCATCACCGTCGGCAAGAGCTTCTCCGGCACGGCGATGCTCGTGTCGGGCGCGTGGGCGAGCGCGGGCGGCGAGGGCGCCGTCGAATCCCGCTGCACGAACGCGGCGATGCCCTGCTGCTCGACCATTGCCGCGTTGGCGAGGTAGGTCTCGCGCTGCGGGATCCTGCTCTTCCATGCGGTCGGGGGCGTCACGAGGGTCAGCGAGGCGAATCGGTCGGGATCCTTCACGGCGGCATGCAGGAGCGTCCCGGTCCCCATGGACGGCCCGACCCCGTGCACCTGCTCGCCCGGAGCCACGTGGTCGAGCAGCGCGAGCAGGTCGTCGGCGAGACGCGGCCAGGTGTAGTCGGCTTCGTCGAGAGTCCCGGTGGAATGGCCATGACCTCGGGCGTCGTAGCGGAGGATGCGGTGGTCGCGCAGTGCACGCGCGAGGTTGAGGCCGAGCTGACCGTCGCGCTCGCGGCTGGATGTCAGGCCGTGCAATTGCACGACCAAGGGGCCGGTGGAACCGGCGACATCGTAGTCGAGAGTCGCGCCGCGCGTCTGAAATGAGGCCACGAGCCCTCCCGCGTGCTTTCGCGAAACATCTGGGCCCTAGACTACGGCACCATGCGCCTTACCACGGTGGCTCAGATGGCCTTGCCACAGGGATCCCTCTCCAGCTTCGCTGTGCGCGCGGTGCCCGATCCGACGCGCGAGCTGCCAGTCTCGTTCGACCAAGGCCGGCACGTGGGCCGCGGCGATCGCCCGGGCTCGTGGATGGCGGTGTCGTTCCGGGTCACCGAGTCCCTGAGCCGCGGGGTGCTCGCCGAGGCCTGGCGCGAGGCGATCGCGCGTCACGGGACGCTGCGCACAGTCTTCTCTTCCGACGGCGTGCGGGTCCGGCTCCACGAGGCCACGGTCGACGACGGCGTGTGGCGAGAGCACGACGCGGCCTCTGGCACCACGACGCGCGAGGCGTTGCACGCCCTCCTCGACGCTGAATGCCGCCCGTTTGCGGCGCCGTCGTACCTCCTCGCCCTCGTGCTGCCGGATCCGGCCGAACCCGACCCGCGGCCCGTCGTCGTCGTCGCAAGCGACCATGCGCACGTCGACATGTGGTCCCTGCTGATCCTCGCCGACGAGGTGCGGACGCGGGTCGAGGCCGACGGCGACGGCGTCGCCCCGGCGTCGACCGCGGCTGCGGAGCCGCTGCCGGCGGCGTTCGTCGACCACACGCGCGCCCTCGCCGCGATGCCCGAGGCGCCGGCCCAGATCATCGCTCACTGGCGGGAGATCCTGCGCGCCGGCGATGGGGGCATGCCCGTGTTCCCCTTGCCTCTGGGCGATGTGGCGCGGCCATCGCCGGCCGTCGTGGAGGTGCGCGATGTGATCGACGGAGACCAGCTCGCCCGCCTCGAAGAGCGGGCCAACGCGCTCGGGGTGCGGATTCTGCCCTTGGTCCTGTCCGAGCTCGCGCAGCTCTTCCGCGACGTCGCGGACGCGCCCCTGCGGGCCGTGTTCCCCGTGCACTCGCGGAACGAGCCGCGGTGGCGCAACTCGGTCGGCTGGTACATCACGAACGCCGTGCTCGACATCGCGGATCCGGCCCCGGCGTCGTGCGCCGCGGCGGTCGCCGAGGCCTTGCGCCTCGGCGCCTACCCCCTCGCGCCGATCTTCGACCGCATCGGCGACGCGCGGGAGATGCCCGGGATGTTCGCGCTCTCGTGGCTCGACGTGCGCCGCCTGCCGCTGGGCATCGACCCTTCGCTCGAACCGCAGTTCGTCTCCGCAGTGCTGCCGACGGACAACATCATGATCTGGTTCATCGCCAACGGGGACGGGCTGCACCTTCGGTGCCGCTACCCCGACAACGCCGTGGCCCGCACAAGCGTGGGCGGGTGGCTCGACGAGCTCACGGCGCGAATCGGGGCGGCGGCTGCACAGGTGTCCTGACCTGTGGGTAGCCGGTCACCACCCATTGCTGCCCCGCGCCTAGACACCCAGCATTGCTGAAGGTAGCATTGTCAACAATAGACAACCCACGAGGAGTGAAACCTATGCAGCGCGAGGATACCGAGGTGTGCTACATCGTGAGCGGCCGCGCGACGGTCACTGACGGGGCCACTGGCACTCGCTATGAGATCTCGGGCGGCGATGTGATCGTGCAGCCAGAGACTGGTCCGGCCGCTGGGAGGTCACCGAGACCATCCGCAAGGTCTACTGCCACGGCTTCGACTGACCGGTCTCACTGGCCAGCCTGACGTCTGGCACCGGCCAACTGCAGAATCGACAGCCGACACCGGGAGGCGGGATGGGCCACACCTTCACGTGGCAAGCGCAGCGGACGACCACGCCCGACGGCGTCTACGGCATGCTGCGCGATGCCATCCTCGACGGAACGCTGCCGCCCGGTGGCCAGCTGCGCGAGACCCACATCGCCTCAGATCTCGGAATCAGCCGGTCGCCCCTGCGCGAGGCGATGACGAAGCTGGAGGAGGAGGGGCTGATTGTCAAGATCCCCTTCCGCGGATCCTTCGTTGTGGAGGTGAGCGCTCAGGAGGTCGCCGAGATCGCCTCGGTCCGCGCGCTCGTCGAACCGTACGCCGCCGAGCTCTCCGCAGGGGCGCTGCGTGGTCCCGAGCGGCCCCGGCTGATGCAGGTCATCGAGGAACTTCACCGGGCCACCGAGAATAACGATATTCCCGCCAGCATCGACGCACACCTTCGCTTCCACAGGCTCTTCTACGACTTCTCCGGGCATGGCGTTCTCCGGAACATGTGGAGCAGCTGGGAGACCAGGCTGCGCTTGTACCTTTCGGTGGACCACCGCTCCTACGGCGACTTGCGCGACATTGCCGTCGAGCACGAACGTCTGGCTGCAGTCGCCCTGGAGGGCGACGCAGAGACGTTCCGGCAAGAATTGGTTCTCCACTTCCAATCCGCCCTGCGGAACCAGTAGGGGGCCTCGGCGGGGGCCCTGACGCTGCGCGGTGGGGCTCGAATGACCGTCCACGATCTCCGCCAACACTCGGGATCCTGTCGGATCGTTGACAATCAACATGCTGTGACAGTATCGTCGACAATCGACAATCCTTCCATAGCCATCCTCAGGAGGAACCCGTGGCATTCGACATCAAGCCGAAGTTCGTTTCGTTCGACATGAACGGGACGCTGATCAAGTTCGCAATCAACGATGCGATGCGGGAGGTCCTAGGCGACCGGCTCCCCGCCGAGATCACCGATGAGTACCTGCGGATCTGCAAGGCGTACCGGTTCGACGAGTGCACGGGCGCGTACAAGCCCTTCCACCAGATCGTCGCCGACTCCATGGAGCGCGCCTCACGCAAGGTCGGCATCGAGTTCCGCGCCGACGAGGCGAGCGAGGTCTACGAGCGGATCCCCAGCTTCGGCCCCTACCCTGGCGTCACCGCGGCGCTGAACAGCCTCGCGGAGGCAGTCCCGCTGGTGATCATCACCAACAGCGACACCGCGGTCGCCGAGCGCCTGGCGGCGAACCTCAAGGCCCCGTTCGAGGTCGTCATCACGGCTGAGCAGATGGGCTGCTACAAGCCGCGCCTCGCCGCGTTCGACTACATGTTCGAGAAGCTCAGCGTGACCCCCGACGAGCTCGTGCACGTCTCCGCGAGCCCGATGTACGACCACCGCTCTGCGGCCATCATGGGGATCGAGAAGAAGGTCTACGTCGACCGCGGCTTCGAGCACGATGAGCACTGGCTCGGCTACGAGCGGATCACCGACATCGCCGAACTCCCCGTCCTCTTCGGCCTGCCGCGACCTGCCGCCTGAGAAAGACCCGGTTAGAGATGAGTGCCATCAAGGCCGGCTCGGCTTCAGATCGGCTCCGAGCCCTCGGTATGGAGCTACCCGTCCTCGCGGTCAACCCGTACTACGTGGACTGCAGGGCGGTGGGCGAGAGCATCCATATCGCGGGCCAGCTTCCTTTCAAGGACGGTGAGTTGCTGGGCCAGGGCATCGTTGGCCGGGATGTCGATGTGGATACGGCGCGGGAGCTCGCGCGCCATGCCGCGCTCAATTGCCTCGCCGCCGCTGTCCAAGCGGTGGGAGACCTGGATCGGGTCCGGATTGTGCAGATGCTCGTCTTCGTGGCCAGCACGCCGGACTTCGGACTGCAGTCGTGGATTGCCAGCGCGGCCAGCGAATTTCTCATAGAGGTGCTTGGCGAGAACGGGCGTCACGCCCGCACCGCGATCGGCGTAGCCGGGCTGCCGCTCAACAGTCCTGTCGAGATCCAGATGGTCTGCACGGCGGTGTAGTGGTGAAGCGGTCTACGAGGCATCGAATCGAACAATGAGGAGTCCAGAGTGAACCGCCTCCAACAAGCACTCGACGCTGTCGTGGACCGAGTCGACACCCCCGCCCCCATCGTGCTTCTCGATGTGATGCAGGACAACATCGACCGCATGCAGGCTTTCGCCGACCGGCAGGGCCTTCAGATCCGCCCGCACGTCAAGACGCACAAGTGCGTGGAGATCGGCCGCCGCCAGCTCAAGGCGGGGGCGGTCGGAATCACCGCCGGCAACGTGGGCGAGGCACAAGTCTTCGCAGCTGCCGGATTCGACGACATCTTCATCGCCTACCCGATCTGGGTCGCGGGAACGAAGGGGCCGCGGATCCGTCGGCTGGCCGAGACGACCCGCCTGCGGGTCGGCGTCGACAACGCCTCGGCTATCGGGGCCCTTGCCGATGCAATGGGCGACGACGCCGGGCGGCTAGAGGTGGTGATCGAGGTCGACTGCGGCGCCCGTCGTTCTGGAGCACCTCCTGAGCTCGCGGGCGACCTCGCGCATGCCGCCCGCAATCGCGGTCTCGTGCCGGTGGGTGTCTTCACCTACCCGGGCCACGGCAGCGCAGGCCCCGACTCCCGCAGGGGTGCGGCGCAGGATCAGGAGGCCGCGCTCACTGCCGCGGTCCGCAGCCTGAGCGCTGTGGGCGTCACCGCGGAGGTGGTCAGCGCCGGGTCCACGCCGACCGTGGAGTTCGCCACCAACAGCGTCATCACCGAGATCCGGCCCGGCGAGTACGTGTTCAACGACCTGAACAACGCTCGGCTCGGCGCCTGCGCCCAGGACCAGATCGCGCTGTTCGTCGCTGGCACCGTGGTCAGCGACTGGGTTCCCGACCAGGTCATTCTCGATGTCGGCACCAAGGCTCTGGGCCGCGAAGGCAGCCCCGAGCGCGGCTATGGAGCCATCGCCGGCACCGACGCGGTCCTGGCCAAGCTCAACGAGTACCACGGGTTCCTCCCGCTGCCTCCCGGCGCCTTCCACCCTGAAGTTGGAACCGTGCTCCCGGTCGTGCCCAACCACGTCTGCCCGGTCGTGGTCAATTTCGAGGAGTACATCGTCACCGACAGCACCGGCACGTCGCTGCAGCGGTGGCCGGTCGATGCCCGTGGCTTCCTCAGCTGACGCACACGGTCCGGCCATCCCCGCCCCGCCAATCACCCCGCTGTCTACCCAGAAGGAGTCCCTCGATGAGGCTTGAAAAGATCACCGCCTTGGTGACAGGCGCCAACAGCGGGATCGGGCAGGCCGTGTGTTCCCGCTTCCATCGTGAGGGGGCGCGCCTTGTGCTCACCGGCCGCCGGGAGCGACTCGACGGCGCCGAGCCCGAGGATCTGTACATCCCCGGAGACCTCAACGAGGAGGCCTTTGTTGAAAGCCTGGCGCGCGAGGCCGCCGAGGCCTTTGGGACTGTCGATGTCGTCGTCCTCAACCACGGCCTGCAGGTCAGCAGCCCGCTCACCGAGATGTCCTACGAGGACGCGAAGAACGTCCTGCACAGCAACCTGCTCAGCTCGTTCCTGGTGATGAAGCACTTCGCGCCGCTGATGCCCGCCACCGGCGGCTCGTTCGTCCTCGTCGGCTCCCGGCTCGGCATGGTCGGCAAGCCCGAGGAGGTCCTGTACTCCGCCGCGAAGGGCGGCCTCATCATGCTCGCCAAGGGCGCGGCGATTGAGTGGGCTCCGCGGAACATCCGCGTCAACGTCGTCGCCCCCGGCCTGACCGCGACCCCGGTCATCGAAGCATCCTTCCAGCGCAGGCCCGATCCTGAAGCCACCCGCCGGCAGCGCGAGGTCTCGATCCCGCTCCAGCGGCTCGCCGCCCCCGAGGAGATCGCCGACGCCATCCTCTTCCTCGCCTCTTCCGAATCGTCCTACATCACCGGGGTCACCCTCCCCGTCGACGGCGGCTACACCGCCTTCTAGCACCGGTCACTACGGTTCCCGAGACAGAGGAAAATTGGTCCGCAGCATGAGCAGGATGGCTCAAGACACTCCGGCCCGGGTTGCGGCGGACGCCGCACGGCGCTCGGCGGGGAGCCTCGGCCCAGCCTTCGTCGCCTGCATTGCCTACGTCGACCCTGGCAACGTCGCGGCCAATCTCACGGCCGGTGCACGGTATGGGTACCTCCTTGTATGGGTGCTCGTGATCGCCAACGCGATGGCCATGCTCATCCAGTACCAGTCGGCGAAGCTCGGCATCGTCACGGGGCGCACTCTCCCGGAACTCCTTGGCCAACGCCTTGGTCCGCACAGCCGCCGGCTCTACTGGCTCCAGGCCGAGGTGGTCGCCCTGGCGACAGACCTGGCGGAGGTCGTGGGCGGTGCGATAGCCCTGCAGCTGCTGTTCCGCGTGCCCCTGCCGTTGGGTGCCCTCGTCGTGGGGGTCGTCTCCCTGGGTATCCTCGCGATCCAGGACCACCGGACGCAGCAGCGCTTCGAACTGGCTATTGTCGGCCTGCTTGCCGTTATCACCATCGGGTTCCTCGCGGGACTGATCGCGAGCCCGCCGTCGCCCACTGGGGTTGCGGCCGGTCTTGTGCCGCACTTCGAGGGGCATGAAACGCTGCTGCTGGCCGCGTCGATGCTCGGTGCGACGGTCATGCCGCACGCGATCTACGTGCATTCGGCGCTCTCCCGGGACCGTCATCGCAGTGATCCCCACACGCACGTTCCACCGGCGGCTGTCGCCCGGCTCCTGCGCGGGACGCGACTTGACGTCGTCATCGCCCTCGGCATCGCCGGCATCGTCAATGTCGGAATGCTCCTCCTCGCAGCCTCCACGCTCGGCGGCAAAGACGGCACTGACACCATTGAAGGCGCACACGCTGCCATCACCGGGACGCTCGGGTCGCTCGTGGGAACGGTGTTCGCCGTCGGGCTCCTGGCAAGCGGCCTTGCCTCGAGCGCCGTCGGCTCCTACGCTGGCGCGACGATCATGGACGGCCTGCTCCAGCGACGCCTCCCGGTGATGCTTCGACGAGCCATCACGCTTGCGCCGTCGGTGCTGCTCCTCGCGCTCGGCGTCGACCCGACCCTCTCGCTTGTGGTGAGCCAGGTCGTGCTGAGCTTCGGCATTCCGTTTGCCCTCGTTCCACTTGTCCGGCTCACTTCCGAACAGAAGCTGGTGGGGCCGTTCGCGTCCTCGCCTCTCCTCACGGCCGCCTCGTGGGTGAGCGCCGGACTCGTCATCGCGCTCAATCTCGCGCTCCTGTGGCTCACGGCGATGCCCGGGGCCTGACAGGAGACATCACGATTTGGCATGACCGGATCCCTCTCGAATGGGGACGCCACCTATGAATCCTGGGAAGAGAAATGACTTCTGAGCTGAGTCATTCCGCTGTCGGGGGAAGCAAGGACGGCGGGCCCTCCGGGCTGGTCTCGACTGTGCTCGATGACACGAGCCATCGAAGCTTGGGCGAGAACGACGACATCGCATTGCGCAGCCAGCTCCGAGAAGGCAGCGAGCACCAACCCGTCGTGCATCGCACGGTCGCCTGCGCGCAGGGCGGAGAACGCGCCGCCGACCTCCGTGGCCGTGATGGAGGGCTTCTTGCTCTGCCGCATGGCTGCCTCCTGGACCAGCCGTGTGGTTGGCCCGAGCGTCGCTGAAAGAGTCGCGAGCACGCCGATCCTGGTTCCGGATGCGACGGCGAGCTCGGCCATAGGAGCGTCGATCCGCATGATGGGAATAGCGGCAAAGTCCTGGGCGGCGGTTGCAGCTTCGCCGATCGAAGAACAGCTCACGAGCAGTGCCTGGGCACCCGATTCCTCGGCGTAGCTGGCGTAGTTCACCAGGCGCCGGCGAACATGTGCTGGCGTTGTTCCCTTGGCAATGGTGTCCTGCAGCAACGACTCATCCACGTAATGCAGGACACGGAGGTCTGGGATCGCCTTCTGGGCCAGAGCCTCCATGTCGTTTACCAACCCAGGGACCGTGTGCAGCATGGCAAGAACCCGAGCGCGCTTCATAGGTGCGCCTGCTGCCAAAGACCTGCTCCAGCGCTGGCAGGGCATCCTGCCAGTTCGATGCGGGTGGTGTTGATCATCGGAGCCTTCCCTTGTTGAACACCGCAGTCGACATTCTGGTTTTTCCTTCAGAGCCTTGGCTGGGCTCTGCGTCCAGTCAGGCCAGAGTACGAGTCCAGAAGGGCATGATTCGCGGTCTACGAGACAAGGCATTGTTTCTACGGGAGCAAGAAGCAGGAGCTCCTTCAGGCAGTGACGGTGAGCCTGCGCTTCTTTCGTTTTAGGAAACAACGCATTGACCCAAGGGCCCTTAGTCGGCGGCCTCTTGTTGCGTACGCTGGAGGGAAACCCGGACGGGGCAACGGCCAACGGCCTGCACAAGGGAAAGCAAGGTTAAAGAGCATGGGTGCGTTCGAAACGGACGTCGTAGTCGTCGGCGTCGGCTCGGTAGGAAGCATGGCAAGTTGGCAGCTCGCTTCCCGTGGTCTACGGGTCATCGGTGTAGACAGATTCTCTGTCCCCGGCCCTTTCTCAGCCTACGCCGGGGAATCGCGCATCTTCCGCAAGGTATATGTGGAAGGAGCGCATTACACACCGCTCCTGCAGCGGTCAGAAGATCTGTGGCGGGATTTGGAGAAGATCAGCGGCACCTCGCTACTCAACACCACGGGCGCTGTCACCATCTATGACGAGCACAACCCGCGGCTGGGACCGCTTATTGCCGCCGCGCAAGAGTACGGGCTCGACTTCGAGCTGCTCCGGGGCGATGAGGCTAGGAGCAGGTATCCCGAACATGCGATCAGGGACATGGATGTCGCCGTCTTTGATCCCGGAGGGGGTTATCTGTACTCGGAGAAGGCCGTGACCGCAGCTCTCGTTGAGGCCGCACGGCTTGGCGCCGAGTTCTTGGGAAACCGGAAGGCGTGCAGCGTTGATGCATTCGGTGACCGGTACATCGTGCGGACCGACCGGGAGGAAATCGTGGCGTCCCGCGTGATCATCTCGCAGGGCAATGGTGCGGGAGCAGTCTGCAAGGAACTCGGAGTTCACCTGTCCGTCCTGCCGCAGGTCCTCACCTGGTTCCCTGTTGTGGACGCATCGGCATTCCGCAGGGAAGACATGCCGGTATTCCTCAGGAGGGCCGAGGAAGACGGAAGGCCGGATCAGGCCAGGTTCTACGGATTTCCTAGCGCTGACGGGTGGACCGTGAAAGTCGTGGGGAGCATTTATCTGGACGAAGTCGAATCCATGGAGAAGCCTCCGGCCTGGGATCCTGACTTCTTGAACTCAATCCGAGCATGGGTCCGGGAGTTCATTCCAGGACTCCTTCCGGAACCGGTGCGGGCGGCCACGTGCGCCGACGGCCATCTGCCGGACGCCACCGGGTTGTTGGGGGTGGTGCCCGGGATGGAGGGAGTCGTCGCGGCGGCCGGCTTCTCCGGCCACGGCTTCAAGATGGCCTCCGGATTGGGTGCCATCGCCGCAGACCTCGTCGTGGATGGAACAACGGCCACCGACATCAATTTCATGGACCCTGCCAGGTTCCTCGCATCCGGCTCAAGCCTCAAGTCGCTGGCACTGAGCTAGGAGCAGCACAAATCCAGGCCTCAAAAAATGTCAGAAGACTCTGAAGGGAAGAATATGACCTCCACAAACTTCCGGCCGAAGTACGTCTCTTATGATGTCTACGGCACGCTGATCAACTTCAACATCTACCCCACCACTCAGCGCCTGCTCGATGGTCGCATCCCGGACGAGCAATGGCTGGCCTTCAAGAAGATCTTCCGTGCATACCGGTTCGATGAGGTCAATGGGGACTACACGCCCTACGAGCAGATTCTTCAGGACGCCTTCGACCGCGCATGCAAGCGGTTTGGCGTTGGGCCGACCCCCGGTGCCGGCGCAGAGCTCGCTGAGGCCGTACGCAATTCCGGTGCCCATGAGGACGTGCCAGCTGCGCTGAAGCTCCAGGGGGACAATTACAAGCTGGTGGCTCTGTCAAACGCCGACAACAGCTTCCTGGACATCAGCATCCCCAAGCTCGGCGCTGAGTGGCACGCCGTGTTTACTGCTGAGCAGGCCCGGGCCTACAAGCCGCGCCTCCAGGCGTTCGAGTACATGCTGGACACCCTCAACGCCAAGCCGGAGGACTTCTTGCACGTCTCCTCGCACCCCCTGTACGACCACATCCCGATGTACAACCTGGGTTTCCGGGACCTTGTCATGCTGGACCGCGGCGCCGAACCCTTCGCCCCGGGCTACAACATCTTCACCGTCAAGTCCCTGGACGAGCTGAACAAGCATCTCGGCCTCTAGCCGCCGCTCCGATTCTCGAGCGCCTCGGCCCGGTGCAGTGCAATATGGAGGTGTGCCGGTGACCGAAGTTCCCATCGCTGATCTTGTTCAGGAGCCGATCGCGGAGGGCCGCGCTCACCTGGACCCAGAACGCGTGGCGTACTACATGAAAAATCTCGACAATTCGACACCCGTCACGGTGTACGAGATTCACGGGCGCCTCCTGCTCGCCGACGGTTATCATCGCCTCGCCGCGGCCCAGCGGCTCGGTCGCACAACGATTCGGGCAGAAGTGCACCAAGGCGATCGCGCTGATGCGCTCCATTTCGCCGTCGAGCTCGCGCGGAAACAACGAGGTCTCAGCGAGACAGAGATCATGGACGCGATCTCCAGGCGAGCCCGTGGGCAGGGGACAACAGCGAATTCTTTCTGACGTCAGAGAATCGAGTCGGCGGGAGGATCTATCCTCCCGCCAAAGCCCTGCCGCAGATATTCGATGGCTGCGGTGATCCGGCGGGGAGTCCTAGTTGTTGCAGGGTAGAGGGCATAAATGTCTGCATTGGGCGTCGAGAGCTCCGGCAGAACCTGATGAAGTGCCCCTTGCTGGATCAGCGGGTTGACGTGCCATGTGGAGCGCATGATCAAGCCGAGGCCCTGAAGGCACCAGTTCGTCACAACATCCCCGTCGTCGCTGATCATGCTGCCCTTGACGTCAACATACTCCTGCCCTTTCTCGCCGAAGCGCCACAGCGAGTAGTCGGCGTTGTTTTCGCGCAAGACAATGCAGTTGTGCCGTTCCAGGTCCCTCATGGTCCGAAGTGGCGGGGCGGAGTCAAGATAGCTTTGCGCGGCACATACGATCCTTCGATTCCGAGCCAGCAGTCTTGCCTTGAGCCTGGAGTCCGAGAGACCTCCGACCCGGATGGCAATGTCGAAATTTGTACCCGAAATATTCAAAGGCAGTGGGGAAAGCTCCAGGTCTATCTGGATCAACGGGTGCAGCCGGGCGAACTCCCCGAGCAGCGGCGCAATGTGCTTCCGGCCGATACCCAGGCTCGAATGCACAGTAATGCGTCCCTTCAGTTCACCATGCTGTGCGGACAGGGCGTCTTCCAAGTCGGTTTTCTGCTGCAGGATGGCCAAGGCACCCATCGCATAACGCTGCCCTTCTTCGGTGAGGATCAGCCGACGAGTGCTGCGCCGAACCAGTGGTACTCCGAGCCGCGTTTCAAGCGCGGAAAGACGTTTGCTCACGGACGATACCGACTTTCCCCAGTTCCGTGCCGCTTCGGTGAGACTCTGGGAACGGGCGATCTGTTCGAAAAATTCCAAATCATCGATCGATGTGAGATCCATCTGTGCCGACCGCCTTCTCCCCCGGCCTCAAACGATCGACAAGGCGGCCTGGGCCAGAGCGGGGCCGGCATTGAAGCCGGCCACTCCGGTCACGGCGCCGTGCGCATTCACGAACTCGGTCAGCACAGCCTCGGGGTGGGGCGGTTCGCCGGGCCAGGTGGCCGCTCGCTCTGACCCGTCAGGCAATCGCAAGCCGCGCACAGAGATCGTCGAGCCGAACGCGCGAAGGTTGAAGCCCGTCGTCGGCCGATACGGACCCGGGTCTTCGACTCCCAGGAAGTCGTGCAGTATCGTCCGGGCGGCGTGCTCGCCCTGAGCTATCGCGGCGTTCCAATGGTCGGTCGTGAGCCTCGTGCCGCCAGAGGCGATGTAGGCCGCGCTGCCGGCTGCATACCATCCCCGCTCGCTCATGCGCAGGCGGTCGTCCACGCGGATCCCGTCCGGCGAGCCCGTCCAGGCGGTCGCAGGGATCGACCCGTGGGCGAGGATGACTGCGTCGACCTCGACGGAACTGCCATCGGAGAGCGAGAGCCGGGCGCGGGCGCCGCACGAAGCAATGGCTTGCACGGTCGTTCCCAGCCGCAAATCCGTCCGCTCCCGGAGCAACGCGGCCAACCGCGGGGAGATCTCGGCGCCAAGCGCCGCCGCGAGAGGCATGTCGGACCGGCCCACGAGAACAACTTCGGCACCCGCGGCCACATAGTGGCTCGCCAACTCGGTGCCCGAGAATCCAGCCCCTATCACCGCTACACGCCGTCCAACCGCCTGAGGGATCGACTCTCGGAGCGCTTCCACGTCATCCGCCGTATGGAGTCGGTGCAGTGGAACTCCCGGAGCCACATCGATGCCGTCCGGATGCCTGGGTACGGCCCCGGACGCAATCACCACGGCATCCGCGGTCAGACGCCCCCCATCGCGGAGCTCGACAGTCTTCGTGCCGAAGTCGGCAGTGATTGCTTCGCCTGAGGTGACCACTACGCCTTCGACGGGCGGGAGGGCGATCTGCTCTCTCGTGAGCAGCCCCGGAAGCAGTGCCTTGTCGACCAGCGTGCGGTCTATCGCACCGCCTGGCTCGGCGTCGACGATCTGGATCGAGCCTGCGAGCCCGCCCCTACGCAGCTCTTGCGCGCAGGCGCGCCCCGCTGCTCCCCCGCCGACGACGAGGACCGTTGGAGTTCGTTCCGGCATCTGCACACGACCTTTCTCTCGAGAGCGCTTGAAATTCCCGGGCAACTGTTGGATTGTAGACAAAAGTATACCCCTAGGGGGTACATCCTCAACAGCCAGCTCTCTTCGCGCCATCCCTTGCACCGGATACCCCCTATGGGTATAAGCTAAGCAGCAACATACCCCCCATGGGTATATATTCGTCGGAATACGAAAGGATCCTGTCATGAGCACAACCGAGTACCAGGTCACCGGAATGAGCTGCGGGCACTGCGAAATCTCCATCCGCAAAGAGGTCGGCCAGATCCCGGGGATCCAGGAGATCGAGGTCAGCGCCGCGACGGGGCGGCTCGTGGTCAGCACAGGCTCCGGGACTCCCGCCGACGATGCCGCGGTGATCGCTGCCGTGGACGAGGCCGGGTACGTGGCGGCGCGCGTCGGATGAACACCGCGACTCGCCTCGGCCTGTACGCGGCCGGCCTGGCGCTCGCGTTCGGCGCGGCGTTCACCGTGGCAGGCGCGGCGATCCCCAAGACGGTCGTGGCCGAGCGAATGGCGACTGCCGCGCAGGCGCACGGCGGGCACGACTCGATGGGAGACATGGGAGACGCGGCCGTCCCGCATGGGGTCACTCTCGCGGCCGGTGGCTACCAACTCGGTCCCGTCCGGGCACCCGCCGAGATTGGCTCGGCCGGCACTCTCTCCTTCACGATCGACGACGCCGCCGGGCATCCGCTGCGTGACTACGCGATGTCGCACGATCAAGAACTGCATCTGATCGTGGTCCGCACCGACGGATCAGAGTTCCGCCACGTGCATCCCGAGCGCACCCCAGACGGCACATGGACCATCCCGTGGATCTGGAGAGCTGCCGGCAGCTATCGCGTCTTCGCGGACTTCGTCCCCGGAGGCAGCGCGGATTCGGTCACGCTCACCCGAACGGTCGACGTCGCCGGGCCAGTCACGCTGGGCCCCGTGCCTACCGAGGTGCGGACCGCGCGCGTCGACGGTTTCGACGTCACAATCGCGGGCGACCTCCGCGGCGGTGCCTCGTCGGAGCTCACCGTCTCGGTCGCGAAGAATGGCGCACCGGTCGCCACCCTGCAGCCCTATCTCGGGGCGTTCGGTCACCTCGTCGTCCTGCGCGACGGCGATCTCGCCTATCTGCACGTCCACCCCAAGGGCGCCGATCCCCAGCCGGGGCAGGTGAGCGGACCAACCGTGACGTTCGCGGCAGAAACGCCGTCGTCAGGACGCTACCTGCTCTACTTCGACTTCAAAGTCGACGGCGCCGTGCACACCGCAGCCTTCGTCCTCAGCCAAGACCACTGAGCCCCTTCACGCAGAACGGTTCATGATGTCCACCACCACACCGACCGAACCTCCGCGTTCGAGCTACGAGCTCGAGATCGGCGGGATGACCTGCGCTTCCTGCGCCAACCGGATCGAGAAGAAGCTCAACCGGATGGACGGCGTCGAGGCGAGCGTGAACTACGCTACGGAGAAAGCGAAGGTCTTCGTCCCCGAGGGCTACGACCCCCAGCTGCTCATCATCGAGGTCGAGAAGACCGGCTACACCGCGGCCCTGCCGGCCCCACCCGAGGAGACAGCGCCCTCGAACGAGGGCAACGAACGCGATCACGAGCTCATGGACCTACGGCGGCGGCTCACCGGTTCGGTCGTGCTGGCAGTACCCGTCATCCTCATGGCCATGGTGCCCGCCCTCCAGTTCACCTACTGGCAGTGGGCCTCCCTAGCCCTCGCGGCCCCGGTGATCGTGTGGGCAGCATGGCCCTTCCACAAGGCCGCCTGGACCAACCTGCGTCACGGCGCCGCCACCATGGACACCCTCGTCTCGGTCGGCACCCTTTCGGCGTTCCTGTGGTCGCTCTACGCGCTCTTCCTCGGCACCGCCGGGATGCCCGGGATGCACCACGCTTTCGAGCTCTCAATCGCCCCGACGGACGGCGCAGGCAACCTCTACCTCGAGGTCGCCGCGGGCGTGACGATGTTCATCCTGTCGGGACGCTACTTCGAGAAGCGGTCCAAGCGCCAGGCGGGCGCCGCGCTGCGAGCTCTCCTCGAGCTGGGCGCGAAGGATGTCGCAGTGATCCGCAACGGCGTCGAGGCACGCATCCCTATCGAACAGCTCGCCGTCGGCGACGAATTCCTCGTCCGCCCAGGCGAGAAGATCGCCACCGACGGCGTCATCGTCACCGGCAGCTCCGCGGTGGACGCGTCGATGCTCACGGGGGAATCGATCCCCGTCGAGGTCGGGCCCGGGGATGCGGTGGCGGGAGCGACGGTCAACGCGAGCGGCCGCCTACTCGTGCGTACCACCCGTGTGGGCGCGGATACCCAGCTCGCGCAGATCGCCCAGCTCGTCGAGGACGCGCAGTCCGGAAAGGCCGAGGTCCAGCGCCTGGCCGACCGGGTCTCCGGCATCTTCGTCCCGATTGTCATTGCCATCGCCGTGGCGACTCTCGGCGCTTGGCTCGGCGCCGGATTCCCAGGCGCGACGGCGTTCACGGCGGCCGTTGCGGTGCTCATCATCGCCTGCCCCTGCGCCCTCGGACTCGCCACTCCGACCGCGCTCCTGGTCGGCACCGGGCGCGGCGCCCAGCTCGGGATCCTGATCAAGGGCCCCGAGGTACTCGAGTCAACCCGGCGCGTCGACACGATCGTGCTCGACAAGACAGGCACGGTGACCACCGGCCGGATGACCCTCATCGAGGCGGTCCCCGCTGCCGGAACGGATCGGGGCGACCTGCTGCGCCTCGCTGGCGCGCTCGAAGATGCGTCCGAGCATCCGATCGCCCAGGCGATCGCCCGCGGCGCCACCGAAGAGCTCGCTGCGCCCCTCCCCGATGTAGAGGCCTTCCGCAACATCGAGGGCAAAGGCGTCACCGGCGTCGTCGAGGGCCGCAGGGTGGTTGTGGGCCGCCAGACCCTGCTCGACGATTTGTCGATCGAGTCCGACCCCGTGATCACGGAGGCGAAGCGCGCCGCGGAATCGAACGGCCAGACCGCGGTCCTCGCCGCATGGGACGGCGAAATCCGGGGCCTGCTGGTCGTTGCGGACCGCGTCAAGCCCACAAGCGCCGAGGCGATACAGCAGTTCCGGCGGTTGGGCCTCACCCCGATCCTCCTGACGGGAGACAACCAGGTTGTGGCCCAGTACATCGCTGCAGAGGTCGGCATCGAACGGGTCATCGCCGAGGTGCTCCCCAGCGAGAAGGCCGCGGTCGTCTCTCGCCTGCAGGGCGAGGGGCGCACCGTCGCGATGGTGGGCGACGGCGTGAACGACGCCGCGGCGCTGGCCCAGGCAGACCTCGGGCTCGCGATGGGGACTGGCACCGATGCGGCGATCGAGGCGTCGGACCTCACGCTGGTCCGCGGCGACCTGCGCGGTGCTGCCGACGCGATCCGGCTCTCGCGCCGCACGCTCGGCACGATCAAGGGCAACCTCTTCTGGGCCTTCGCCTACAACGTCGCCGCGATCCCGCTGGCAGCCCTCGGCCTGCTCAATCCCATGCTCGCCGGTGCGGCGATGGCGTTCTCGAGCGTCTTCGTCGTCGGCAACAGCCTCCGCCTGCGCTCCTTCAAGAGCCATGCGGTGGACCAACAGCCGCCCACCCTCGACCGCACCCCGCGTCCGGCCGAATCGGTGAGCGCCTAGCCATCCGCAACCAACGAAAGGAACACCCCATGTGCGAAGCACACAACCACGACACCCCCACCGAAGAGCACTCTCACTCGGAGGCTCCTCAAGCCGACGGACACTGCCACTCCCACGGCGCCGCCGTCGCCGATGACGCCACCGCCGAGTGCCCCGTGATGCGCGGGAACTACGTGGACAAGGAGGATGCCGAGGCAAAGGGCCTCATCCGTGACTACGAGGGCAACCGATACTACCTCTGCTGCGCCGCGTGCGGCCCATTGTTCGACGCCGACCCTGAGAAGTACCTCGCAGCACTCTGAATGATCTGAACCACGCCGCGAGACGACGGCGGGGGGGGGGGGGGGGGGGGGGGGGGGCCCCCCCCCCGCGGGGGGGGGGGGGGGGGGGGGGGGGGGGGGGGGGCGGGGCCCCCCCCCCCCCCCCCCGCCCCCCCCCCCC